>NZ_JBHFKV010000025.1:0-70654 GCF_042879355.1 Photorhabdus sp. RM71S
AACTGGTTGCAGGCTCGAGCCGAGCGAAGCGAGACAACAGCGCGTGAGCGCTGGCCCGAAGGGCGAGGCCATAGGCCGAGTCATCCTGCACGACCCACCATCTCGAAAGACACAATCAGAATAATCTAATCATACAGATGGGTCGTTAGCTCAGTCGGTAGAGTAGTTGACTTTTAATCAACTGGTTGCAGGCTCGAGCCGAGCGAAGCGAGACAACAGCGCGTGAGCGCTGGCCCGAAGGGCGAGGCCATAGGCCGAGTCATCCTGCACGACCCACCATCTCGAAAGACGCAATCAGAATAATCTAATCATACAGATGGGTCGTTAGTTCAGTCGGTAGAGCAGTTGACTTTTAATCAATGGGTCGCAGGTTCGAGCCGAGCGAAGCGAGACAACAGCGCGTGAGCGCTGGCCCGCAGCAAAAAAGTCACGAGCAATGCGAACACTCAAACTATGGCCTCTTGGAAACAGGTAGAGCCAAGATGAGGTAAGTAACTTTAGTACTTTATGGCACACCGGCTAATCAATGAGTCGCCAGAGCCTTATAGAAATTAGGGTTTTCTTGGATGATAGCTAACACCTTTGCCGCTAGTCCTGTCGGATTTCGACGCTTCTGCTCCCAGCTTTTAATTGTATCAAGGCTAGTGCTTAAAGCCTCCGCCATCTCTGCCTGTGAAATGTTAAGTTGAGCACGGATAGCTTTAACGTCGGCAACTTCGTATCGGGTCACACGCGCTGCGGCTTTATTACCTTGTTTAATTTCAACTGCTTCTTCGAGGGATGCTTTCAATTCGTCAAAAAAACTCATGTTACACCTCATCTTTTAGTAATTTTGTTAGTTTTTTCAGTTCTGCTTTCTCGGCATCCGTTAAGCTATCTTTTTTACTTTTCGGATAAGTCATCACCAGATAAATAATATCTTCAGTCGCTAGAAGATAAATAACTCTGGCACTACCGCTTTTTCCTTGTGAGTCTATACCCAATGGATTTCAAGATGGATCGCGACGGCAAGGGAGCGAATCCCCGGGAGCATAGATAACTATGTGACCGGGGTGAGTGAGTGCAGCCAACAAAGAGGCAACTTGAAAGATGACGGGTTATAGCCATTCTGATTTTACGTAACCCCCCAGTACCACGTATTAGATCACCTTTGTCTGGTGATTCGATAAGCTCTCGTTGCAGTTCTTTAAGCTTCATCATTATGTGTATATACAAATTTCACGCTAAAATAATATATCTTATCTATTAGTGATACAAAATCCATTGATATTTTGTGAGTCATTTTGAGTTGTTTAGATCTGTCTGGCGGAGTATTCTGTATATACAAATTAACCATGAGTTAAAAACGCCGAAGCACATGAAGCTCTTGATATCATCAACATCAGATTGAAATTAGCAGGCAAAAACCCGCCGGTTAATGAAGAGGATATACTCCAGTGTTTTTCTAATCGGGTTGGACGTTTTCTTGAGGATACAAGGGAAGATAACAGAACTGATCCTCCTACTAAATGGTTTATATCTGAAACAGATTATGGTGTTAAGTTAAAGATAGTCTTTATCTATCACCCTGAAAAAGGGGTTGCTATAAGGACAGCTTATACACCTAACGAAGATGAATTGAGAATTTACCGAAAATACGGCCTAGGAACAGAGAAATGAGCAAACAAACTGATAAGCGAGCAAATAACCTGATAGCTTCCACTGATGAAGCATGGGAGAACGGTGAGCTTGGTTGTAGTGAAGCTCACGTTAAAGTATCTGATGATGTAACAGAAGATCTGATTAACGAAGCGCTGGAGTTACAGCCCATTTCAATCAGATTAAATAGATCTCTGATTGAAGATTTGAAAATGATAGCTGACCTTAATGGCTTAGGCTACCAGCCATTGATCAGGCAAGTTTTAAATCGTTTTGCTAATAGTGAGAAAAAACGGGTACTCGCCGAAGCTCACAGCAAAGCAATGAGAAGTGAAAAAAGAAAATCCAATAAACGTCATAAAGCTGCTTAACTACATAGTCTTAGCTGCATAGTATATAAATGTAAAAAACCAACTGGTGAGGTTGGTTTAACGATCTATACCAATAATGCCAGATAGGATAAGCTTTACCTAATTGTTGTACTAGCTGATTATTAGGATATAAAAATGAATCTCTACGGACTTGTTGCTGATATTGGCGGCACCAATGCCAGATTAGCACTTTGCAATTTGGAAAATGGGGCTATTGAGTGGATCGAAACGTATAGTGCAAAACAACACACCGGATTAGAATCTATTATCAGTCACTATTTGGCTGCGCAAAAAACAGTGGTGACTTATGCATGTATTGCTATTGCTTGCCCGATAAATGGTGATTGGGTAGAAATGACCAATCACCAATGGGCATTTTCTATTAGTGAGCTGAAACAGACATTTGGGCTAGAAAAATTAGATGTGATTAATGACTTCACGGCTGTATCTATGGCGATTCCAATGTTAACAGAAGAACACAAGGTTCAATTAGGAGGAGGAGAAGCGGTTAAAGACAAACCGATAGCGGTTTACGGTGCAGGGACTGGCCTTGGTGTAGCTCATTTGATCAAAGCAGGCAAGCAATGGGTCAGTTTACCTGGTGAAGGTGGTCATGTAGATTTTGCAGCGAATAGTGAAGAACAAGATGCAATATTGGCTGTTTTACGTCGTAAACTTGGACATGTTTCGGTAGAAAGAATCTTGTCCGGTAGTGGGTTGGTAAACCTTTATCAGGCCATTGCCATTTTGTATCATCGTCAGCCGGAAGATTTAGAACCAGAAACCGTGACGCAACGAGCATTGGATGAAAGTTGCCAATATTGCCATCGTGCGCTGACACTATTTTGTGAAATTATGGGGCGATTTGGCGGGAATTTAGCGTTAAATATGGGGGCTTTTGGTGGTGTGTATATCGCTGGCGGTATAGTGCCGCGGTTTCTTGATTTCTTTAAGCAATCGAACTTTCTTCATGGATTTGAAGATAAAGGGCGCTTTAAACCGTTAGTACAACAGATTCCTGTTTATTTGATTACTCATCCACAACCAGGATTATTAGGTTCAGGTACCTATTTACGGCAACAGCTTTTACTTATTGATTAAATTATAAGGTCAGATATATACATTTCGAAATTAATGATAGTATATATCTGATTAGAATTTTTTATTGTAACTGTGTATTAATATTGAAAGCAATGAAAATCTATTTTATTTATATGAGATCTGGATTTCATAATAATCTTATGAGTTTTTAAGAATAAATTTAAAGAATATATATTATGATTTATACAATTAATGGATAAAATTGTTGTTTATATAATTAACATTGAAAATAGGATATGAAATTTCAGTTCAAGATATTAATTTTATAAAATTCAATAATAATGAAGTTGCTAATTTTTCCATATAATTTATATGGTTGCAATTTTTTCTGGTAAATCATGAACATTATATGTAAATAAAAGGTGTGTAATTTATTAAAGCGCATTTTCTGTCAAGATTTACTGGTAACAAACATACATCCCCATGAATTTAAACTGTTTTACTATCTATAATCAATCCTCCTATTCGCTGCTGAATCTCCCTTGATTGAATTGATTATCGGCAATGTTGAAACCAAGTTTTATCATTATTTTGGTATAATATCAGAATAAATTATTATGTGATTATCAACGCCTAAATAAGTGGTATTAAAAGATCGATATGACATTTGACAATGAGATTTATATTCACAATATTTATGTAACTGATTGATTTATTTTAGATGAAAAACGGATATTTTATTATGCTGTTTTTCATGTTTAAATACTTTTAACTTATTGAAATTTTAATTGTTTTGTTTTCTCTTTTTATACTTTATAATCTGTCAAAATTTTTTATTTAGAACAGTACTGGATAGAAATGAAAACGATAGAAGTTGATGAAGACCTTTACCGCTATATTGCCAGCCACACACAACATATTGGTGAAAGTGCATCTGATATTTTACGGCGAATGCTAAAATTTAACGCCGAGCAGCCAGTACAAAATGTACAGCCTCTCAGTGCTGTGGAGAAAGCGCCAGTAGCCCGCCAGCGTGATTCTGTCCGTGTGATACGCGAATTATTACTTTCAGATGACTATTCTGACAAGAAAAAATCTGTTGAGCGTTTTATGTTGATCCTATCTACATTATACAGCCTGAATAGTGAAATTTTTTCCCAGACGACTGATGCCATGCACGGTCGTACCCGTGTTTATTTTGCTGGTGATGAACAGACATTGCTCGCCAGTGGCAAACAAACCAAACCTCGTCACATTCCGGGCACGCCTTTTTGGGTCATTACTAACACTAACACTGACCGTAAGCGTAGTATGGTTGAGCAAATTATGCAGGATATGAAATTCTCAGCCAATTTTATCGACAAGGTGTGTGGCACAATTTAACTGATCAAGGCTGTGCTGACAGACAAAGTACAGTGCAGCTCTTGTCCAGGGGAGATTTAAAGTGGTAAATCATCCGCGCGCGGGGCAGATTGCCCGCCAAAGTGATCTGATAAATGTAGCGCAGCTTACATCACAGTATTACACATTGCATCCTCAGCCGGAAAACTCAGAGCATAAAGTTAAATTTGGTACATCCGGTCATCGTGGCAGTTCTCAGCGTCACAGTTTTAATGAGGCGCATATTCTGGCAATTACTCAAGCTGTTGCGGAAGTTCGCAAGCAACGGGGAATCAATGGCCCTTGTTATGTGGGTAAAGATACCCATGCTTTATCAGAAGCGGCATTTATTTCCGTACTGGAAGTCTTGACAGCTAACAGCGTGAATGTGATTGTGCAGGAAAATAATGGATTTACGCCAACACCTGCGATTTCTCATGCCATCCTCTGTTATAACCGCTTGGGGAAAGCGTTGGCTGATGGGATTGTTATTACCCCTTCCCATAATCCACCAGAAGACGGGGGGATTAAATATAATCCACCTGATGGTGGTCCCGCAGATACGGATTTGACAGCAATTATAGAACGTCGTGCTAATGAGTTGCTTACAGAAGGTCTAAAAGGCGTTAAACGTTTGCCATTTGTTCAGGTATTGAACAGCGAATATTTGCATCAGCAGGATTTAGTTGAACCATATGTTAGTGCGTTGGGTGATGTGGTTGATATGGCCGCTATCCAGCGGGCCGGGCTGAAAATCGGTATTGATCCTTTGGGAGGCTCTGGCATTGCGTTCTGGCAGCGTATCGGTGAGCGTTACAATTTGGATCTGACATTGGTTAATGATCAAGTTGATCAGACATTCCGTTTTATGCACTTGGATCATGATGGCGTCATTCGTATGGATTGCTCATCCCCTTGGGCAATGGCGGGTTTGTTAGCCATGCGTGATAAGTTTGATTTGGCTTTTGCAAACGATCCGGATTATGACCGCCACGGTATTGTCACTCCCGCTGGTTTGATGAATCCGAACCACTATCTGGCAACCGCGATAAATTACCTATTCCGCCATCGTCCGCAATGGTCAGAAAGTGTTGCGATAGGTAAAACATTGGTATCCAGTGCCATGATTGATCGGGTCGTTGCCGATCTTGGCCGTAAATTGGTAGAAGTACCGGTGGGTTTTAAGTGGTTTGTTGATGGGTTACATAAAGGTGAGTTGGGCTTTGGTGGAGAGGAGAGTGCGGGGGCTTCTTTCCTGCGTTTTGATGGTACGCCGTGGTCTACAGATAAAGATGGGATTATCTTGTGTTTGCTGGCGGCAGAGATGACTGCGGTAACAGGGGAAAATCCGCAGCAGCATTACAACAAGTTGGCAGCTCGCTTCGGTACGCCAAGCTATAGCCGCATCCAGGCATCGGCAACTTATCAGCAGAAAGCATTATTAGCCAAGTTATCACCAGAAATGGTGCAAGCGGATAAGCTTGCCGGTGATCCAATCACAGCCCGGTTGACAAAAGCTTCTGGTAACGGAGCGTCAATAGGTGGTCTAAAAGTGATAACAGAAAACGGCTGGTTTGCTGCTCGCCCATCGGGGACAGAAGAAGCCTACAAAATTTATTGTGAAAGCCTCCTTGGCCCTGAGCACCGGCAGAAAATTGAGCAGGAAGCACTGGATATCGTTAACCAGGTTTTTGCCGCCGGTTGATCTTTTTGGCCGATTAAAAAGAATCCGCAACAGTGATAACAACTTTTGCGGATTTTTTATTTTTCAGCCGAGAGCAACCATTAACGTACCGGCAGTAATCAGTGCAACACCACCTGCGGTCATCAGTGATATTTTTTCACCAAATAAGATAACGGCCAAGATAACAGCAAACACGACACTGAGTTTATCAATCGGGGTAACTTGAGAAACGTTACCGTTTTTAATTGCCAGAAAGTAAAACAACCATGAAAATGCCCCCGCCACACCGCTTAAAGCGATAAAAAGCAACGCCTTGTGGTTTGCCAGCACTTCACTAACCAGATTTAATTTTCCTTGTACTACAACGACACTGACAAGAAACAACGCCATAATGACTGCGCGTATTGCTGTTGCTGTATTGGCATCAAGATTTTGCAAACCGATTTTCCCGAAGATAGCGACTAAAGCGGCAGTAAACGCTGATAATAAGGCATAGATAAGCCAGGTACTCATCGCGAATAAATCCTGTTGTTATACCCGTTATCTTCCAAGTTGCCTCTTTGTTGGCTGCACTCGCTCACCCCGGTCACATAGTTCGCTATGCTCCCGGGGATTCGCTCTCTTGCCGTCGCGATGCATCTTGAAATCCATAGGGTATAGTATCAAATGAGTTGAGATGATAAGACAGTTCTCTTTGTTTGAATGTATCATTTATTTCATTAAGGAAATTAAAGAATAAACTCATTACTAATCCCCATTTTAGTTAGTGAATATTTTGGGCCTGTGAGATAATTTCCAGTTTTAATCTCGGATGGCTTCATATAAATCTATAAATAATAATTATCTTGACCAGAATTTAGCTATTAAACTAACCGCCAATCCCAATAGGGCTATTTTATTTGCCATTTTGAACCTGGGCAGTGCTCAAAATCCTCACGTACTACGTGTACGCTCCGGTTTTTCCGCGCTGTCCGTGTTCAAACGGCCTGCAACAATTACGCCTATTGGGATAGGCTCTAAAATACAGTTTTATTTATTTATTTCACTTTGAATATAATATTACAGTTTATTTTGGGATTAGATTAAGCTGAGTTTTTCAGTTGATTGATTACTATTTGAATAGATAAAGATTGAATTGAAAGGTTTTTATCTGAGATTAAGAGCCATTTTTACCTGTGTTTTCCACTGTTAAAGTGTTAGGAATTTGTGTCATTATGTCCGGCATCAAAATCGCCAGGAATCGATCTATATTTAAACATGTAACAAAAATGTCATATTTTTATTTGCAATTCACATTTTGTTTGTTACTATATTAAAAGTTACTTATATATAAAATAGAATTTATTTTTAACGTGCAGATAATCCTAACACTTGCTTCTATTATTAAATTTTTGAGAGGCAGGTTGATTTTATGTACCTTCATGAACACTATAAAATAGATATCCTGGTATTAAAAAAATATTAATTTAATAATCTAAGAATATTAAAATGAAAAATTTTTCTCTCAATAGTTATACATCCATACCGGCATGTATATGGGGTCTATTTCTTGGGACTTTTGTAACAAGATCAACATCAATGATGGTATGGCCTTTTATATCCATCATACTATATACAAAGTTCCATTTTACTGCATCGATGATTGGATTAGTTCTCTCTTTATCCATTGCGATTTCATCAATATTAAGTTTTTATGCTGGTTACTTCTCTGATAAAGTCGGCCGGGCTAAGATAATTATCATTGGATGTCTTATATCTGCATTGGCATATTTAATATTATGGTTATCTGAACATCAGTCTGGTTTTATTATTGGTACTTTATTGGCGAATATTTCCTGGGCGCTTGTGAATAATCCAATAAAAGCCGTTATCGGCGATATTATCGAGGAAAAGCAGGTAAGAGAGAATGCCATGTACTTAAGGTATTTATTTCTTAATGCGGGTGCGGTAGTCGGGCCTTATTTAGGTGTAAAATTAAGCCTGGATATTAATTCTATCTCTTTTCTGATTGTTTCGATATCCTATGTAATTTTTATGATCCCTGTTTATTTATTTGGTAAGAAAATAAAAATAAACTTAACAAATAATGATGACTTTAAAGGAACGATGAAGGTTTTATTAAATGACCGTGTGTTTTTAATGTTGGTCATCAATAATATTCTCATGATGTTTATTTTTGGCCATTTTGATTCAACTTTGCCACAGTTAATTACTTCATTAGGGTTTAATGGGTATTCTGAGTTTATTGCTTCGCTTATTATGTTACATGCGATAACCATTGTGGTTATGCAGTTACCGTTTTCCATGTTAACGCAAAAAATGGAGTTAGAAACTAAAATAAATATAGGGTCTGTGTTACTCATTTTATCTGAATTAATGTTCTTTATTTCATTCAAGTATTATGATGTTTATTTATTGTGGTATGTAGCTGCTTTTACCATGAGTATTAGTCAAACTATTTTATTTCCATGTGTGAATGTTTTTATTGATCGTTTGGCGCCAAATGATTTACGTGGCGCATATTTTGGTGCAGCGTCACTTTATAGTATCGGTTTTTCTATATCTCCATTAGTTGGTGGTGCTATTATCCAATTATTTGATGGTGGAGTGTTATTTCAATTATTAGCGATATTAAGTGTGTTGATGTTGGTAATTTTCTGTCGGATGTTTAAACTAAGGGATAAACATGAAATTAATATTAGAAGAAGTCTCAAATCTTAGACCAACTGAATTACATTGTTCTGTTCGTGTTGAGCAGTTAATAGATAAAGTTAAACTTGAAGGATTTTGGACCCAACCAATCTGGATTGATGCAGCAACGAATGTGGTTATTGATGGTCATCATAGACTTGAATTAGCCAAAACACTAAAATTAAGTTGTATTCCTTGTTTGGCATTTGATTATGAGAAGGAACTGTTGGTTTATTCCCGCAATGAGGATAAAAAGATTAGTCATAGTGATGTTATTAAAACGGGTTTGGATGGGCAACCTCTTGGTTATAAACAGACTCGTCATGAGTTTTCCGGGAATGTTATTGAAACTCAAATTTCGTTAAAAATGTTAGGATTTGTCAATGAATAAGCCGTTTTATGATGTGGTAATGTGTGGTGCAGGTCCTGCAAATATTTCATTAATCCCAGATTTATTAAAAGATGAAGCCATAAAAAATGGTTTGATTTTAGAAAAAACAGAGATGGTGGGTTCTGGTTCATTAAAGAAATATAAAATTACCGCGAACTCTTTAGGTAGTGTATTTTTAGAGAAATTTGACGGTTGTGATGATGAGCTTAGTCAATATATAAGATCAACATCAGAGTGGGAATATTTTAGTGCCAATAAAGATAAGCCAGTTGAATTGAGGTTTGTCGGCCAATATTTGGAGAAAATTGCACGCTTTATTCAGGAAAACAAATATGGTGATCGGTTTAATATTTTGACTGATGCGGAAGTAAAAAAGATTAAACAGAATGAAGATGGTAACTATGATATAACTTATCATAAAAATAATGAAGATTATATTGTATCAGCGCGAAAAGTACTGTTTAATATAGGTGGAAATCCAAACGGATCCAGATTATTGCATAATAGTAATAATATTACCTCTGGTGATTTTATTAAAGGTTTTTATGATGAGGTTATAAATAAAGGTGATATAAAAAGTATATCAATATTGGGTTCGTCACACAGTTCAGTTTCTTGTTTAATTCGGTTGATAGAGCAATTAAAGTTTACCGGTAAGATAAACGTTCTGGTTAATAAAGATTTTAAATTGTTCTTTGATTCACCTGCAAGTGCAGAATCTTATGGCTATGATTTCACTCAGGAAGATATCTGTCCTTTAAGTGGACGGGTTAACCGATATTCAGGTTTGAGATATGATTCTTTTGCTTTTGCACAAGAAATTAAGGAAAGAAAATATGAAAATATTGCTATTTTGAATATTTCAGAAATTTCTGATGATGAAGTTATTAAACTCATTAACTGTGATGATTTGCTTATTCATTGTACTGGCTATCACTCTAAACTTATTGAAATAGTTAATGAGAATAATACGCCTATTGAATTTAAAAGTGATAAATACGGTTTGTTAACTAATGCAAAGTTAAATCCTATATCAACGTCAGGTGACGCGCTCAATAATTTTCATACATTTGGTCTGGGGTCTGGCGTAAAGACGGGTGGTGAAAATGGTGGTGAGGCAAGTTTCCACGGAAGAATTGATGGGGTTTGGGTGTATCAACATGTTATATATGACATCGTATTTAATTGATATTTAATTCAATATCAATTTTATATCATTAATGAACTATATTTTAGGTTAATTCTTATTTAAGAATAACAATAGCCTTTTAACATCCATTTAAAATAATTTATCAAGACTATGAATGAAAAAACAGTAATATTGCTTTGTGCAGGAAGAGGCAGCCGGTTATCTACCAGAACATCAAATAAACCAAAACCTTTGGTAGAAACAAATCAAACATCATTTATCGATAATGCGCTGAAAAATATCGAAGCTGTCGGTATTAAGAAAGTGATTATTGTGGTGGGTTATAAAAGTGATATTTTAATATCTCATATTAAACAAAAGACATATAATTTGGATATTGAATTTGTTAATAGTGAAAAGTGGGAATCAACCAATAATATCTATTCTTTATACCTTGCCAGAAATTGGATTAAGCAAGATACGCTGATCCTTGAAGGGGATATCTTCTTCACAAAGAAATGTTTGGAAACAGTGATGTTAAAAGCAGGAGATCTCAATGTCCTTGTTTCTCCTCTTAGTGGCAATATGGAAGGGACTTATGCAAAAATAGATAAAGATAATATTATTGCATTAAATTCTACTAAGGATAGTCATTATCAGGTTGAAGATGGTCAATATAAAACAGTAAATATTTATAATATTTGCACCGCTAATTTTGCTGAATATGTTACTAAAGAGTTAGAAAGTTACATTAATGGTGGATCGACTGGGATATATTATGAGGATATATTTAAACAGTCTTTACTTAATAATGTAGCTGAATTTAAAGTAAGTATTGTTGATCATTCACAATGGTATGAGGTAGATAATACTTATGATCTTGCTATTTGTGACTTCATTTCAAGTAATAATAAATTAGATTTTATTCAAAATAGGCATGGTGGATACTGGCGTTATCCTATTATTGACTTTGGCTTAATTTACAATTTCAACTTTCCACCTAAAAAATTGAAAGATGAAATAAAGAATAATTTTGATGAAATATTGTTAAATTATCCTGGCGGGAATCGTTTAGTCGAGCATGCTTTATCTGAATTTATCGGGATAGAAAGAACGCAATTATGTATTTCAAATGGTGCTGCGGAGATAATTAAACGGCTTCCTGATGTTTATACAGGTAAAGTATTAGTTACTGTGCCATCATTTAATGAATATGCTAATTGCTTTGGAAAAGCAAGGACGATATATAGTTATACCAAAGAGCATCAGCAGTTTGAGATAGATATTGATGAACTATTAATGTTGGCGAAAGAAGAAAAGCCAAATGTGGTGGTGATTGAGTCACCAAATAATCCGACAGGTAAATTGACACCTATTGATAGTCTGTTATATTTGGCTGGCGAATTGTTGGCATTAAATATCGACTTAATTATTGATGAATCTTTCTTAGATTTCTCTAAAATGCGTGATGAGACAATGTTAATGCATTTAGATAACTATAAGAATTTATCTGTTATTAGAAGCATGAGCAAAACCTTCGGGATTGGTGGTATTCGTATTGGGTATATTGCCACTGCAAATCAGGAATTACTTGGTAAAATAAGAGCTGTGTTACCCATTTGGAATATTAATGGTTTTGCTGAAGAGTTTTTATTGAGATTACCTCAATATAGAGAGAGTTACAAATTAAGCTGTGAAAAAGTGATTAGTGATACGTTAAAATTACAGCAAGAATTAAACTCAATAGAGGGTATTACCGCATTTGAGACAGACTCTAATTTTGTTTACTGTAAATTACATATTTCTGATGCGAAGACGATATCGCGGTTACTTTTAGATATTCATGGGCTGTATGTGAAAGAGTGTTCTGGTAAAGGGAATGCAGGCTCTGATCTCTATTTACGTATTTCTTGCAGAACACCAAGCGATAATGAAATTTTAATAAATGCATTACGTACAATCATGCAATGGCAAATAAATATTAATGATATTAAAGCGATCAGGGAAGTTAAAGAGGTTTGCGAATGAATAATCCCAAAACAGTGGTAATTTGTGGTAAAGGAGAATTGGCAATTTTCATTTGTCAATATTTCTTAAATCATAAAGACTATAAAATATCGCATGTGGTAGCAGATAAATTCGAACCTGTAAGCACTGATCAGACGTTAATCGACTTCTGTTATCAAAATAATATTTCTGTTATTGAAGATAATAAGGTTGAAAATCTACCTGGCTATGAAAGTGGTGATTTCACTTGCGATTTATGTTTTGTTGTATTTCATAAGCGGATATTACCGTTAAAATTCATTAATTCGTGTAAGAAAATCTTGAATATCCATCTGTCCTATTTACCTAAATATCGCGGCGTAAGGCCGGTAAACTGGGCTTTGAAAAATGGAGAACAGTCCCACGGTGTGACGATCCATGAAATTAATGAGGGTATTGATGCCGGGCCAATTGTCAATCAGATCTCATTTTCTATTTACCCTGAATTTGAAGAGGTTATTGATACTTATACAAGGGCTATTAACTATTCCAGACAATTATTCCTTGACACGATGCCAATATTGGAAAAAATAACTCCAAGACCTCAGATTGATTCAGAGGCAACAATTTATTATGAAAAGGACAATCATAGTCTGGAAGAAAGGATGACATTTACCAAGCAGGCATCGCTCGAATTACTTAATAAAGCTTAAGTGATCGGCCCTTAACACTGGAACGCTCTATGTATAATCTCATTGCCACAGATCTCGATGGGACGCTTCTACTTCAAGGAGATACAATTGGTAAGTTTACCCGCAAGGTGCTTACTGATTTATCAAGTATGGGAAAGCAAATCGTATTTGCAACGGGTAGACATCATGCTGATGTAAATTCCATTATTGGTGATTTTGATATCCCTGTGCATTTGATTACGTCGAATGGCGCTAGATTAACCAGTGCTTGTAAGAACCTGGATATTAGCCGACATTTGCCAAGTCACGTAGTAAAAAGAGTGATTGAGGAAATACAGGCGGATCAGGATTTAGTGATTAATATGTATTATGGTTCTCAATGGTTAACCAGTGAGCTACACCATAGTTTCAATGATTTTAATCAGAATGATAATTTTAATCCCGCGGTTAGGCAGGCTGATGAAATGCCTTGTGATGCGGTTGAGAAAATCTTTTTCATTCACAAGAAGAGAGATCATGATGCGTTGGTTAAATTAGAACGTCATTTAATTGATCTATTTTCTGATCATGTCAGTGTTGCTTTCTCATTTCCTTGGTGTCTGGAAGTGATGGACCGTGGTGTTTCGAAGGGGCAAGCTTTAATTCAGCTCGCCGGTTTTCTTGATATCCCAATTAATAAAACGATTGCATTTGGTGATGGTATGAATGATGTGGAAATGCTTTCAACCGTAGCTAAAGGTGTCATCATGGGAACGGCGCATAATAGGGTGAAACAAGCGCTTCCTTACGCTGATATTATTGGTTCTTGCTGTGAAGAGTCTGTCGCTTATTATTTATCTGAACATGTGTGTCAGGTGAAATAAGCGGATATTAGCTTTGCTGAGAGATATTAATTGCCTGAGACATGAAGTGATTCAATACGTGTCTCAGGCATTAAGGCATAAACCGATAGCCAATACCCGTTTCAGTCAATAAATGTTTTGGTCTGGTTGGATCGGTTTCTAATTTTTGTCGTAAATGCCCCATATAAATCCGTAAATAATGGTTGTGTTCAACATAATTAGGGCCCCAAACTTGGTTGAGTAATTGGCGTTGGGTGAGTACTTTGCCGCTATTCGCCAATAATTCACCTAGTAACCGGAATTCAATCGGGGTTAGATGCAGTTCTTCATCGTTTTTGGTGATTCGGCGGTTAACCAGATCAACAACGACATCAGAAAAATGAATGATCGATTCTTCTTTATTAGTTCTGGCAAAACGGCGTAAGGCAACCCGGACTCTTGCCAATAGTTCACTGATACCAAAAGGTTTACTCAGATAATCATCAGCGCCGGCATCTAGTGCAGCAACTTTATCCGCTTCTTTATCGCGGGCAGAGAGAACAATAACGGGAATTGCGCTCCATTGGCGCAGATCACGGATCAAGTTAATACCGTCACCATCCGGCAAGCCCAAATCAAGAATAATTAAGTCAGGCTTGCGGGTTCCCGCTTCAATTAGGCCCCATTTCAGCGTATCACTGTCAAATACGCGATAGCCTTTACCTTCCAACGCTAGTCGAACAAAGCGTCGGATCTCTTTTTCATCTTCAATAATCAAAATGGTGTTATTGTTGGTAATAATCACATCTCCTCAGTAATAATTTCAGGTGGTTTCTCTAACGGTAGAACAAAGTGAAAACTTGCTCCACCTTTTTCGTTATTGGTTGCCCAAATCTTTCCTTGGTGGATTTCAATAATTGCTCGGCAAATTGCTAATCCAAGGCCCACTCCTGGAATAGCAGACTCTTTACGAGTGCGGGAGAATTTATCGAAAATTAATTGTTCTTGTTCCGGCGGAATGCCTTTACCTGCATCCCAAACTTCAATATGAATTTGATTTTTTTCTGTTGTTGCTTTAATACCTAGTGGTATTTGCTCATCGGTATATTTGATTGCATTTTCCAACAGGTTGATAAATACCCGCTCCAGTAAACTGGCATCACAATGCAATAGTAAATCGGATGGCAGGGAAACTGCGACGGGATGACGGTTGAGTGCATATTCCAGCGAACGTAAGGTACTGCCGACGATCTCTTCCAGCGATTGCCATTCCAGATTGAGCTGAATGCCTCCCGATTGGATACGCGCCATGTCCAGTAAATTATTAACCAGACGGGAAGTGCTGAGAATTTGTTGACGAATCTGATTCACCTGTTTGGTATGTGGAGAGCCTTCGGCTGATAAATCCAACATCAGGATTTCCGCTTGTCCGAATAGGACGGTCAGCGGTGTGCGTAAATCATGAGACAGGGCCGCCAGAAGCGAGTTACGTAACTGTTCTCGTTCTGTATCCAATTTAGCGGATTCTGCCCGGCGTGAGAGTTGCAATCTTTCCAGTGCATTGGCGATCAGGCCGGTAAATGTTTGCAGCAATCGCTGTTGTTCAGGGATCAGTAATTGGCGCAAATAGGATGGCTCAATAGCTAATACAGCCAGTGTCTGAGAAGGTGTAGCGATAGGCTGTAGTTGGTAAGGTACGCTAGGTAAGGTATCTGTTCCCGCTCCAGCCGGCAGATTTTTATCAAAACTCCATTTTGCAATGGCATCATCAATCAACATATGACCGCCATTATTGGTCGTGAGTTGACATAAATTACCATCCTCGTTGGGTAAAAAGAGGCCGGTTTTAGCCTGAAAACCATTGGCAAGGAAATGGTAGCTGGTACGGGCAATATCTTCTTCATTCAGCGCCCGGCTCAGTTCACGGGTCATTTCATAGAGATTGCGGGTTCGTTGTTCGCGGTAACGGGCAATTCGCGCCTGATATCTCATGCCCGCAGTGAGGTTTCCGACAACGACACCGACTATTAGCATGACAGTAAAGGTCAGCAGGTACTGCATATCGGTAACAGCAAGAGACCAATGAGGCTGTACAAAGAAGATATCGAAACTGATGACATTAATAAAAGCGGCAAATATTGATGGTTGGCGTCCGTAAAATAGCGCAATGATAACGACGCCAAGCAGATAAAGCGTGACAAGATTGGCTTTATCAAGGGTCAGCAAGAATGTTCGGGAGAACAGGGTAATAAGTGTACAGAGCGCAATAGCGATCAGGCAGCCCTGAATCTGTACCCGCCATTTTTCACTGACAGAGCGGTTGTCCTGTTCTTTATCCCATCGGCTGCGCTCTTCTAATGCGACAATCACTAGATCTAAGTCAGGTCCTAGTTTTCCCAGTCGGTCAGCAAAACCTGGGCGCCATTGCCAGCCAAACAGCTTCTGTTTGGAGGTACAGCGACGGCCTATCAGAATTTTGCCGAGGTTATGTTCTCTGGCATAACGTAATACCGCTTTTTCTTTGTTTGAATCGGAAAGTGTCGCGGTTTCAGCCCCCAATTCATGCGCTAATCTGAGTGCTTTTAAGATAGTGCGCCGTTTACCTTCGGGTAGTTGGTACAGTTTTGGGGTTTCAACGTAAATTGCATGCCAGATACAGCCTAATCGGGCTGCGAGGCGAGCGGCAGTGCGGATGAGCTTTTCATTGCCTGAGCTATTACCAATGCAGAGTAGAAGATTATCACGGGTATGCCAGACCGGTTCATGCCCTTGTGTGTCGCGGAAAGCACGCATTTGATCATCCACGCGATCAGCCGTCCGGCGCAAAGCGAGCTCTCGTAATGCAATTAAATTACCTTTGCGGAAAAAATGTTCAATGGCGCGTTCTGCCTGGCTAGGGATATAGACCTTACCTTCATGGAGCCGCTGGCGCAGATCATCTGGGGGCAGATCAACTAAGACAATTTCATTCGCCTGATCAAAGATATGATCAGGGACGGTCTCCCTGACCCGGATACCAGTAATATCCCCCACAACATCATTGAGGCTTTCTAGATGCTGAACGTTGATGGTAGTCAGTACATCTATGCCAGCTTCAAGTAATTCTTCAACGTCCTGCCAGCGTTTGGGATGACGGTTGGTGTGAGGATTACTGAATGCCAACTCATCCATCAAGATGATGGCTGGGTGGCGGGCAATGGCGGCATCAAGATCAAAGATGCTGATTCTGCGCCGTCGATATTGGATCTGTTTCAGGGGCAATTGTGGCAGACCATCAAGTAAAGCGGCGGTGTCTTGCCGCTCATGGGTTTCTACCACGCCGATAACCACATCCAACCCTTGAGCACGCAATCTTTGCGCTTCCTGCAACATAGCATAGGTTTTTCCCACGCCAGCGCAGGCACCGAAAAATATTTTTAATTTACCGCGCTGTTTCTCATTAACCAGTGTCAGTAATTCATCCGGGTCAGGGCGCTGTGGTTCGTGTTGATCCATGTTCAGCCTTACTGTTTTTTCTTGTGCAAATTATCAAGGGCAAGATTAAGTTTTAACACATTAATCACTGGCTCACCGAGGAATTCCGATGGTGGTGGCTCAATATTATCCCTGATTAATCGCTTTATCACTTTAATCGGTAAATGGCGTGCATCAGCGACTCTCTGTGCTTGAAAGTCAGCGGCGGCGGGTGAGATGTGAGGATCAAGGCCGCTAGCGGATGCGGTGACCAAATCAACTGGCACAGGAATGTCTGGTTGGCGGTTAAATTGCCGCAGTTGCTCAACTCTGCGTTTGATTTCATCATCCAATATCGGGTTGGAAGCCGCTAAATTGCTGCCACCAGAGGACAGAGTGTTATAGGGATAATCTACGGTAGCAGAAGGGCGCCCCTGAAAATAGATCGCTTTAGTGAAGGGTTGACCAATCAGCTCAGAGCCAACGGCTTGACCATTTTGTTTTACCATGGAGCCTTGTGCTTGATAAGGGAACATCAGTTCTGACAAACCTGTTGCCAGCAATGGATAAGCTACGCCGGTAATCAATGTCAGGAATATCACCAACACAACAGAAGAACGTAACCAAATCATTTTCATCACCTTTAATTAAGTATCAGCAAAGTCAGCAACATATCTATCAGTTTGATGCCGATGAAAGGCGCTATCAGACCACCTAAACCATAAATCCACAGGTTGCGGCGTAAAAGTGACAATGCATTCATTGGGCGGTAGCTCACGCCTTTTAAAGCCAATGGGATCAAGAAAACAATAATCAGTGCATTAAAGATAACTGTCGATAAAACCGCCGAAGTAGGCGAGTGCAGATGCATGATATTTAAGACATTTAATTGTGGGTAGGTGACGGCAAACGCCGCCGGGATAATGGCAAAATATTTTGCGATATCATTGGCGATACTGAATGTGGTCAGAGAGCCCCGTGTCATCAACATCTGTTTACCAATATGGACAACTTCAATCAGTTTGGTTGGGTTGGAATCCAGATCCACCATATTGCCTGCTTCCTTGGCTGCCTGAGTGCCTGAATTCATAGCAACGGCAACATCGGCTTGAGCAAGAGCAGGGGCATCATTAGTGCCATCACCTGTCATGGCGACCAGACGCCCTTCGGATTGATATTGGCGGATCAGGGCTAGTTTGGCTTCGGGGGTAGCTTCCGCCAGAAAATCATCTACTCCGGCTTCTGCGGCAATCGCAGCCGCAGTCAGACGGTTATCGCCGGTAATCATAACGGTCTTGATTCCCATACGGCGCATCTCACTAAATCGCTCTTTAATACCGCCTTTTACGATGTCTTTTAGCGCGATAACTCCCAGTACCTGTTGATTTTCTGCGACAACCAGCGGGGTACCTCCTTTACGTGCCACTGTCTGTACCAAAATTTCCACTGCTTCTGGGAATTTTCCGTGATTGACTTCAATATGGCGGCGAATGGCATCGACAGCGCCTTTGCGGATCATGCGGTTTTCCACATTAACACCACTCATTCGAGTCATGGCAGAGAAAGGGACAAAAGTGGCGTTCAGTGAGTGTAAATCACGTTCACGCAGGTTGAATCGCTGTTTTGCCAGAATGACAATGCTGCGGCCTTCTGGTGTTTCATCGGCTAAAGAAGAGAGTTGGGCGGCATCTGCCAACCGCTGTTCTGTTATGCCAGGTACGGGCAGAAACTGAGAGGCTTGGCGATTTCCCAAAGTGATGGTGCCAGTTTTATCCAGTAACAGCACATCCACATCACCCGCTGCTTCAACGGCTCGTCCGCTGGTGGCGATAACATTGGCACCTAGCATGCGGCTCATGCCTGCGACACCAATGGCAGAAAGTAACCCCCCAATCGTGGTAGGAATAAGACAAACTAATAACGCTATCAATACCGTGACAGTGATAGGTTGGCCAGATTGGTTAGTCTCCACGCTGAATATTGAAAATGGCAGTAGAGTGACACACACCAATAGAAAGATGATTGTTAGAGCAGTCAACAAAATAGTCAGTGCAATCTCGTTTGGGGTTTTACGACGTTTAGCCCCTTCCACCATTGAAATCATGCGGTCAAGAAAAGTTTCACCGGGATTAACTGAACATTCGACCACCAGCCAGTCAGATAGCACATGTGTGCCACCTGTTACAGAGGAAAAATCACCGCCAGATTCGCGGATAACGGGGGCAGATTCTCCGGTGATTGCACTTTCGTCAACAGAAGCGCCACCTTCGATAACTTCACCATCGCAAGGGATCGTTTCACCGGCTTCAATAATGACGATATCCCCTTTGCGCAGGCTGTCAGAAGGGACTTTTTCTCTGGAACCATTACGATTGGTTGAAGTGAGTTTAGTTGCCCAACTGGTTTTTCTTACCCCTTTAAGGCTGGCCGCCTGAGCTTTGCTTCTGCCTTCTGCCAGTGCTTCGGCAAAGTTAGCGAATAGCACAGTAAACCACAGCCATAAGGCGATGTTACCGGTGAACAGCGCATTTCCCTTAAATTGACCCGCTAACATGGCAATCCATAAAATGGTGGTTAACCCACTGCCTAGATAGACGACAAACATCACTGGGTTACGCCATTGTGCAGCCGGATGACATTTTTTGACTGAATCAATCAGGGCATTACGAATCAAAGCAGGTTCGAATAATGTCTGTTGTTTGTTGGTCATGGTATTCCTCTCTTTGGCGCTTACCGGGACATTAGCCAGATTTGTAAATGTTCAATGACCGGGCCAAGGATCAGAGCCGGAATAAAAGTCAACGCACCAATTAGCATGATGGTCAAAATCAATAGACTGATAAACAGTGGGCCATAGGTGGGCAGTGTACCGTTGCTGGCAGGCTGGCGTTTTTTTACGACTAAAGAACCGGCAATAGCAAGTACTGGCAGGATCAGGCCGAAGCGCCCTAAAAATAGGATGATAGCTAGCAACAAGTTGTAGAACATGCTGTTGGTATTGAGGCCCGCGAAAGCACTACCATTATTGTTGGCAGCGGAGGAGAGGGCATAGAGCACTTCACTGAAACCGTGAGCGCCGGGGTTCAGAATACCGGCACGTCCACTGGCAGTGGATATGGTAAGTGCCGTTCCTAAAAGAGCCAGTGTAGGGGTAACCAAAATCGCCAGTGCCACCATTTTCATCTCGAATACTTCGATTTTTTTACCGAGATATTCAGGCGCACGGCCTATCATTAAACCGGCGATAAAAACGGTCAGCAGAACGAACAGTAACATACCATATAAACCAGAACCCACACCGCCAAACACGACTTCGCCAATTTGTATCAACCACATTGGGATCATGCCGCCAAGCGCAGTGAAAGAATCATGCATAGCATTGACGGCGCCACAGGAAGCGGCGGTGGTTACGACGGCATAAATTGAGGTTGCGAGGATGCCAAAGCGATTCTCTTTACCTTCCATATTGATATTACTGTTGGCGCCTAACAGACTGAAATGGGGATTCCCTTTCAGTTCGGCATACATGACTCCTACGGTGGCAATGACAAAGATGATGCTCATTGCCCACAATAGAGTGTGCCCTTGACGGTTATCACCAACCACTTGCCCAAAGGCAAAACAGAGTGCACAAGGGATCAAGAAGATAGACAGTATCTGAGTGAAATTGCTGATAGCAGTTGGATTTTCAAAGGGGTGTGATGAGCTACCCCCAAAGAATCCACCCCCATTGGTGCCCAATAATTTGATGGCTTCCTGTGAAGCGACGGGACCCATCGGGATCAATTGTGGTTGGCCTTCAATGGTATGGGCTAATTGATACGGTTCGAAATTCTGAATCACTCCTTGGCTGACAAAAACGAGCGTGATAACCATAGACAGCGGTAGTAGCAGATAAAGTGTGATACGTGTGATATCAACCCAGGCGTTTCCTACGGTTTTGACGCCATGACGGGAAAATGCGCGTATCAGCGCAAATGCTACTGCAATACCGGTCGCTGCAGAAAGAAAGTTCTGCACGGTTAGACCTGTCATTTGGCTAAAGTAACTTAGTGTGTTTTCTCCACTGTATGCCTGCCAATCAGTATTGGTGATAAAGCTGATGGCTGTATTCAGCGCCAAGTCCCATTTGAGTCCTGGGAAATGTTCAGGATTAAGGGGAAGAGCTTGTTGTGTGATTAAAAGCGTGAATAGCAGCAATAGTCCAGTTAGATTAAAAATAGTAATAGCTAATGCATATTGCCACCAGTTCATTTCTTTGACTGTGCCGCCAGGTTTTTGTAAGCCACAGCAACGCCAAAGGCCAGATTCTGCTTTAGTCAGCCCGCGAAGAATATTACCGTCGATCATGTTGGCGATAACGTTTCCGAGTGGTTTTGCCAGCATCAGTAGAATCAGTAAAAAACTGGTGATCAATAAAAAAGCGGATGCGGCCATTTAAAAATCCTCCGCATGGAGTAACGCATAAATCAGATAAACCAGTAACAGGGCTACTAATAACGCGCCGGAAATGAAGAATATGCTCACTGCTTATCTCCTGAAAACTTGGATAGTAAAGATTAGGTAAGGAGATGCAAAGATGCTGATAAAAGAGTGAATGAATGTGTAAAAAAAGTGTAAAAATGATAATAAGTGAGGGTAAGAAGAACCGCCGTCAAAGGTTACTCGGTTTAGTATTACTGTCGTATTTCCTTTTTTCAGCAGAAGATACTTTTATAGAAAAGTTTAATACTATGGTAAAAGATCTATACCCAATAGATTTCAAGCCGCAGCGCGGCGGCAAGTGAACGCATCCCCAGGAGCATAGATAACTATGTGACTGGGGTAAGTGAAAGCAGCCAACAAAGCAGCAATTTGAAGGATGAAGGGTATAAACACTCTTAAGGCATTGAGTTCCTTTCTCATTGACTTTTCTTACTCTGAAATCTTTCAGTTGATAATTAATTGGATTTTGTTGCCTGAATTGTTAGAGGTATTAGATAATTTTAAATTAATAAATAATCCTGTGCATCAATATTCTGATTATTCATATAATATTGATAATTCGCTAAAGTAATCACAATATTAAAACTTGGTGTATAATATTCGTATTTTACTAATTGTAACGGCTCGTATTGGAAAATACCCGAACTTAAATTGATTGCGATTTTTATGCCATGGATACACCATGTACTAAATCAAAGTATCTAATCTAGGGAGTGGATATTAGAGAAAGAAGGCTGATACCACTTATTTATACCCTATGGATTTCAAGATGCATCGCGACGGCAAGGGAGCGAGTCCCCGGGAGCATAGATAACTATGTGACCGGGGTGAGTGAGTGCAGCCAACAAAGAGGCAACTTGAAAGATAACGGGTATATATAGAGTCTGTGTGTAGTTCTGTATAATTGCCGCCACGATTAAAAATGGTCGTTCAGATGCTTAGCCAGTTCGGCTGTGAGTGCTTTAAGTTTCTTTTCGCTCATAATTTACCTGCCTACGTTGTTGGAAGGAATATATAAATACTAGATAATTGCACAATTTAAATTACAGTTTCATAATAGAGGGTGATATAGAGATAATAATTTTACCATTATAGTTTGTCATAATTTTTATAGCTTAAGCTTGATGTCTAATTATTTTCGTTCATCCAATTATCCCCTCATTTACTCACAATAGTACGACTCCGCTATTGTTCATTCTCCTCTTTGGTGGGGACGGATTTCACTGGCTCATTTCATACGAAAAATGGAGGATAGCCTGACAGATTCTGAAGAACTCCGTCACGAGATCCACAGGAGGTTTAACGTGGTGGAGACATAGCGACATTGGCTGAAGGAAGATCTCTTAGGATGTGATTATGTTCATATAGCCTCTTATGGGATATTAAGAACATTCATTGAAATATTCCACAAAAAGTTAGTGGTTATTACGGATGCTTGGTTATAAGCAAGATAAAAAATTGATATATAAATCACATTTTCAAACTTCATGGAACCGGTTACATGAACATCAAACTTATCTCACATTTCATCTAAAATGAATTCGTTACTCTATTGTAACAAACAATTTGAAATGGGAGTTTGAACTGTATGATTAAGAACAATCTTAATCTGGGACCACTCATACTGTTGTTTAGCCGCAGCAGCCGGAGCGGTTGTTTCAGGCGCGTATTTCGGTGATAAAATTTCACCGTTATCTGACTCAACTAACTTCGCTGCCATTGTTGCCGATACTGATCTTTACAGTCATGTTCAACATTTGATGTATACCACTATTCCCAGCTTTATTTTGGCCGCTATTGTTTATTTTATTGCTGGTCATACAAGCTTAACAGGTAATGTGGCAACACCTGAAAAAGTCACAGAAATCGTGCAATCTCTTGAAAGCCTGTATCAATTCAATTTATTGCTTATTTTGCCACCGATACTGGTTTTGTGGGGCGCAATAACAAAACGTCCGGTGATACCCGTCATGCTTGCTGCCTGTGTATTAGCTATTGTGCTTGGAATAGGTCTACAGGGGCTCACCCTGAAGCAGGGCCTTAATGCGTTGATAGATGGTTTCAATCTCTCAATGTTCTCTGACCAGGGACATAACATCACCGGAGTCGTTAACGATGTTTCCCGTCTGCTCAATCGGGGTGGCATGTTCTCGATGATGAGTACTATCCTGCTTGCATTTTGTGCATTCGCATTTGCCGGTGCTTTAGCACTCACTGGTGCTTTGACCATCATCATTAACCGGCTTCTACTAGTTGTTCGCACAACCGGGCAACTTATTGCTGCAACCTTGGCAACAACTATTCTGGTAACGGGCGCAACCTGCAACGGAAAGTTGGCTCTCCTCATCCCGGCGGAGCTGTTCAAAGGGGCTTATCGTCGCATGGGACTGGATAATAAAAATCTGTCACGAACAATAGAAGATGGCTGTACTGTCATAGAGCCGTTGATCCCCTGGACTGCTGCTGGTATTTACATGGCGACTACATTGGGTGTCAGTACGCTTGAGCTACTGCCCTGGGCTATCCAGTGCTATGCTGCCGTCTTCTTGGCTCTCATTTATGGCTTTACTGGTTTCGGTATCGCAAAAATCACGCCGGAAAACTCCCTGAATAAAAAGGAAATCCAAAGTGAAATTGCCTGATTTCAACCGGATAATCGATCGCCACAATACAAGCTCTGTTAAGTGGGATTTTTTAAATCGTCACTTGCACTTAAATAAGACTGACCTGCTGCCAATGTGGGTGTCTGATTTCGATTTTCAATGCCCGGAAGAGGTCTTACAAACACTCTATTCCCGAATTGACCACGGTATTTTTGGTTATAGCGAACGCGACGATTGCTATTACCAGGCGGCAATAGACTGGTTTTCAAGGCGCCATAAACTGACCTTGTACCGCGATTGGTTTACGTCGATAGAAGGCGTCATACCCGGATTAGCGTTATTGATACAAATGCTCAGTAAACCGGGGGAAGGTGTCATTGTACAAGGGCCGTACTATGCTTCATTCGCCAAAATTATTACTATGAATGGCAGGATGATGATTGAAAATCCGCTTCTTGAAAGTCTGGAAGGTTATAAAATTGATTATAATCATCTGGAACAGATGTTGGAGCGACACAGACCGCCTCTGCTATTGTTATGTAATCCACATAACCCTACTGGTAGGTGTTGGAATAGTGACGAACTACTCCAAATATTGATACTCTGCAAAAGATACGGTACGACGGTAATTTCCGACGAAATTTGGGCTGATTTAATTTTGCCTTGGGGAAAATTCACCTCAATACTGCATCTGGGGAGTGAATGGCATGGCAATGTCATTGCCGCTACCTCGACAAGTAAGGCATTTGGGCTTTCATCACTCCGTATATCAAACTTTCTCATTCCAGATCCCGAACTTCGACGTGCCTTTATCGATCGGTTGAATGCGCATGGGCTGGATGTCTTCAACGCGCTATCTATGGCTGCGGCAACAGCAGCATACCAGTATGGGGATGCTTGGCTTGATGAGCTACAATATTACCTGGCGGAAAATCGTTGCTGGTTCGAGCAAGCTTTAACGTCTGCCACTCCTTGGTGCCGAATGACAAAAGCGGAAGGTACATATCTGGCTTGGCTGGATTGTCGCAATTTAGGTCTGGATGATGACACTTTACAACGGGCCTTACTACAAAAAGCCAAAATAGTTGTTTCAATGGGATTGAGTTTTGGCAATCAGGGGAAAGGGTTTATTAGGATAAACTTGGGTTGTCCTCGTGCCTATCTTGAAAAGGCAATCGGCGGTTTAATTCAATTGGCGTTATAAAATAAGAAAGTATCCACGAAATTAGTAGAAATATTAGCACGATAACAAAGCAGGGCGTTAGTAGCCCTGTTTTAATTCGATGATCATACCTGAGGCTTTCCACAAGAAAAGTTTTAGGTATTTAATCTCTTCTCATTAACTTTTTTCGAGAAGTTTATTTTAATTCATTTAGAATATCTGCTTGGCCATATTTCGAAAGGCTCGCGATTCAAAGCAGTAGCAATGAGCTGTTCACCTTTAGGCCACGGACGATGCAAAGCATTTGATAAAGGGATGATGCAAGCCCTGCTTCTCTTAAACTGGAAATCTGGTATCTTTCTGTTTCGGTCAGTTGTGTATAGGCCATAGTGCATTTTCCTTTGGCGAGAAAGATGCCTACTATAGCAACTGACCGCCCTTCTGAAAAATTGCACTTATTAGTCGAATCTGCCATGCTTTATTTATGGCAATCTGGCACTTAAACATCTTGAAAATCTTCCAGATTCATTTAATTATGAAGGACGGTATGATTATGAGCTTCCTTGGGATGGCGCTGAGTTTGCAAAAGAATTCGTTCTTCATGATCAAAGTGTAATGAAGAGCGAAACAACAGTATGTTCGCTTGAAACACATATGTATGGAAACAATAAATTCTTATCATCTTATATTTGTGAAAAATACCCACTATATAATGATGAAAACGAATGTGTCGGAGTCATTTTCCACGGATGGGAAGCTCAGGATTTCTCATTAACCCGTCTATTTTATGGAAAACTCCCGGCATCTATTATATTTCAACCATCTACTCATTTATTTACCCAACGGGAATGGGATGTCATTTTTCTCTCTTTACATAAATATACCAGTAAACAAATTGGCAGAATATTGAACATTTCTTATCGTACTGTTGAACACTATACGGCACAAATATACAGAAAGGTTGGTGTTAGATCTGCTCAGCAATTGGAGGAATACTGTCGCTTTAACAACTATGATCTTTATGTACCAAAAAAATTTTTACGCTCTGAAAGCAGCATTTTGTTTTGAGTCTCAACGACAGGAAGTGGCCGAACTGAGTTATCGTTATATACCGTATTTATCGGAAAAAGCGGGCATGACTTATTGCGCAACGACCTCATTTACTGCCTATTTTAAGGAAAAAACGGCAGTTTATTTAACGTTGAAAAGCTATCTATGATAATAATGAGATATAAAAATTTGACATATATCTCATAATAAAACAAAACTGTTTAGGTATTTTTTCGCTCAAATATTAATCCATTAATAATAGTGTGTTTTTTGAATTATTTTTAACGACTTTATAGTGTTTAATCATTCGTGTCGCCCAACAGGGCGAAAATCATTGCCTCGGTGATAAAGGCATTAACCGGCTGATATTGTTATCCGTAGACATTTTTTTCAATAGGATTATCTATTGAGTCCAATCCATTCCTTGAGCAAAGTGGAACCGATGATGACAGGAATATGAGTAAGGATTACGAAAAAATTGACTCTTATTGCTATTAATAACATTTTCACTGATTGTTAATTAAATGTTCATTATTTGTTTGTAATATTACACCTTTACTCTATTTTGTGTAATAAAATTACATAAAATAGAAAATATAGCGATAATAACGGCTTAAAAGTGGTCGGATAAGTGGTAAATTTTCATTTCTTGCGATAAAATTTTAAACAATTTACAGATTGATTATTTTTAAGATTCTGCGGAAAAGTGGGATCATTTTAAAGGAGGGCTAATATGTCTTCATATCGTGAATATCCTTGGTATCAGGTTCTCTTACGTCGTATTGGCGTTGTCACTTTCGGTATCCTGTCGTTTCCGGTTATGTTGTTTCGTCGTGATCGCGTCCGTTTTTACAGTTATTTGTATCGTGTATGGGTAAAAACCAGCGATAAGCCCGTATGGTTAAAACAGTCAGAGCAGGTTATGGCAGTCAGAAGTAGCTGACAACTGACAATTGGTGGCAGGTAACGGTATATTATTGCAATACAATCAATACACAGGACGAATATGATGCGTAATATTGAGCTGGAAAATGTGATTAACCGAGAACTGAAAATTGATGAGTTTCAGGATTATGCCCCCAATGGTTTACAAGTTGAAGGGCGTGCTCATATTCAGCGGGTTGTTACGGGTGTTACTGCTTGTCAGGCTTTATTGGATGAAGCGGTTCGTCATCAGGCTGATGCCATTATCGTTCATCATGGCTATTTTTGGAAAAATGAGCCAGCAGTGATCCGTGGTATGAAACGTAATCGCCTGAAAACTCTGCTCTGTAATGATATCAATTTATATGGTTATCATCTGCCCCTTGATGCTCATCCATCACTGGGAAATAACGCGCAATTGGCCCGCCTGATTAATGCGAAAGTTGTCGGGTTGATTGAGCCATTCGTGCCGCATGGGGAATTTGAACAGCCGATAACGCCGGTGGAGTTGGCTGCACGTATCGAACAGGCGCTGGGTCGCCAAGCGTTTTATTTGGGCGATAACGCACCGGCAGAGATTCGTAAGCTTGCTTGGTGTACCGGCGGTGGTCAGAGTTTTATTCAGGCAGCGGCCGAATTCGGTGTTGATGCTTTTATTACCGGTGAAGTGTCAGAGCAGACGGTTCATATCGCCCGCGAAATGGGATTGCATTTTTATGCTGCGGGTCATCATGCCACCGAGCGTTATGGTGTTAAGGCGTTGGGAGAGTGGCTGGCTGGTCATTATGGTCTGGATGTCACTTTTATCGATATTCCAAACCCGGTTTAATCACGTTTTCTTAAAACGGAACTCAACAACCACCGACTAAGGTCGGTGGAAGAATATCAACAAAGATGAACTTGATATGACAAAGGGCACTGAGGATATTCATTTTTTGCCTGTTATTGTTGGTAGTAAGCGTGCTGGATTATTTCAAACAATATTAGGGGCTGCGCTCATTGGGGCTGTGATGTTGCTGGGGTTGCGCATTTAGAGGTACATTATATGTGTAAATTGCCAGTCTGGTATTTCGAAAAAGTCTTGGAGGTTTCTATGTTTTGCGAAGAAAAAGTAGCTCAAATGGCTGCCTAACTGCTGCATGAGTGCGGCGGACGCATGGCATATCTGAAACTTATGAAGTTGCTTTATCTGGCAGATAGAGTATCTATGAATGACTACGGCTACTCTATCACTGGTGATCGAATGGTATCTATGCCTAAAGGGCCAGTTTTATCGCAAACCTTAAATTTAATTACTGGAGATTACGCCAGTGATGAATTTGGATGGGGGGCGTGGATTAAAAGTGAAAAGAATTATGAAATTTCACTCAAACGGAAAAAAGATGTAACAAGGGATGATTTTGAATCTCTTTCTGATGCTGAATTAGGGGTTCTGGATGCCATTTGGGAACAGTTCGGTCATATGAATTGCGGTAATGCCGGGTGGGATTTTAAAGAAAGGAAGTTTACTTATCCCATCCGGGTATACAGATCACTTATATATTATCTGCTGTGATCCAGTTTTTTACCCTAAAAAACTAAGACATGTTTTCTGGCTGTAAATATTAGCTCTTTAAAACCGGACATACTGTATGATCGAACATGTATATTGAATTGTGGCGATCATCCTTTTATTAGAAATTCGAGATTTCTATAAAAAATATTGTAACCCGAATTCTGGATAAAAAGTTGAAGAAGAGCCTGTTCCTAGAGCAAAGTTTTGGTGAACGCCAAAAACCGTTCCGGGGAGGAACAGGCAATGAACAAGTTAGTTTAAATTTTCTGCGGTATCGATGATTTCTGCCAAAAATTTATGCCTCATTTGGCATCAACAGTTAATTAAAAACGGATGACTCAAATATCACCGGCAGGGCTTCCCTCTTCCAATTAAATAAAGCCCTAACTATTAAGTTAGAGCTCTTATCGTAATTGGATTTTATTATTATTTTTCAAGCTGGCTGTCAAAATCACGTTTTGTGTAGCCGGTATAGAGTTGACGTGGGCGAGCGATTTTCACGCCAGCATCATGCATTTCATTCCAGTGAGCGATCCAGCCGATAGTACGGGCAATGGCGAAAATAACAGTGAACATAGTGGATGGAATACCCATTGCTTTCAGGATAATGCCTGAGTAGAAATCCACGTTCGGATACAGTTTCTTCTCAATAAAATAGGGGTCGTGTAGAGCAATACGTTCAAGCTCCATAGCAACTTCCAGCAGGCTATCATTCAGGCCAAGTTCATCTAGCACTTCATGGCAGGTTTCACGCATGACGGTTGCACGAGGATCATAGTTTTTGTAAACACGATGACCAAATCCCATCAGACGAAAAGCATCATTCTTATCTTTGGCACGTTTAATAAATTCCGGAATATGTTCAACCGACTGAATTTCTTCCAGCATACGCAGACAAGCTTCGTTTGCACCGCCATGAGCAGGCCCCCAAAGAGAAGCGATACCTGCGGCAATACAGGCAAATGGGTTGGCACCGGAAGAGCCCGCGGTTCGTACTGTTGAGGTAGACGCGTTTTGTTCATGGTCCGCATGTAGAATAAAGATGCGATCCATAGCACGTTCCAGTACTGGGTTCACTTTATATTCTTCACATGGCGTAGCGAACATCATGTTTAGAAAATTGCCTGCATAGGAGAGATCATTGCGTGGATAAACGAATGGCTGACCAATAGAGTATTTGTAGCACATGGCGGCCACTGTCGGCATTTTTGACAGCAGGCGGTATGCGGTAATGTCACGGTGACGTGGATTGTTCACGTCCAGAGCATCATGATAGAAAGCAGCTAGAGCGCCAGTAACGCCACACAGTACGGCCATAGGATGCGAATCACGGCGGAAACCATTGAACAGGCGATGGATCTGTTCGTGAATCATGGTGTGGCGGGTAATGGTTTTTTTGAATTTATCAAACTGTTCTTGTGTTGGTGTTTCACCATACAGCAGGATATAGCAGACTTCCAGATAAGTGGATTTTGTCGCTAGCTGGTCGATAGGGAAACCACGGTGCAGCAATACACCTTCGTTACCATCAATGTAAGTGATCTTGGATTCGCAAGATGCTGTGGAAGTAAAACCAGGATCGTAGGTATAGAAACCTTGGGAGCCGAGAGTACGAACGTCGATGACTTTAGACCCAAGGGTCGGTGTTAGCACGTCCAATTCAATAGCAACTGAACCATCTGGGGTTAGAGTTGCTTTGTTATCTGCCATTACAGTCTCCTTAGCGCTTTCATTTTTATAACTTTTAACAACCACGGCGGAAAGACACCGTATAGAATTTATCTTAATCAGGCTATTTTATCGACCATTCTTTGTCATCAAGAACGGGCTTGGACGGTGCTCTGACAAAAGCGGTCACTTTTGAATGCACTTTGGTGTGGCCCGCGCCGGTGAGCGATTTGTGAGTGAATCGTCTCTTACAGACTGTGCGCATACTCCGGTTGCTGTGCAATCTGTGTTCCCAATTTATTGACAAAAATGACCTACACCCATGATGCCTGGTGGAATTGGTTCTTATACTGTGTCCCCTGACACTGTACTACCGGGGAAAAGCTGAAATCAGGCCAATATCACATTTAAGGCTGAAATCTCACCCCGGACGACAATGGTTTTTAGGTTGTTAGCGAATTTTTGAGAGTTATGTTTTATGCATTGACTACAAAAATGATTATGATTCGTGTGGACTACACAGTTACATAACTTTAGCTTTTCTTGAGGTCTTTCCTCTTATCAAAAATCAATCTCAAAAGTGTTTTCAACCATATATGTAAGATAAATGTTTAAAGTTTGTCAAACAAGATAATTAATTTTGTGCAATATGTTTGAATCGTGATCTTAATCACTGTTCAGTGGAAATGTAGCTAATCATATTGTGTTGTAATTGTAATAATAATGTGAAGCACATATACTTCCGCCAGGTCTCCGGATTACCCTGCTGTAGGAGCACCCAGCGTAACTAAATCACAACATTTTTTAACATGAAGGATCTATCGTTTGATTAAATGTTGTGTCTTTGTATCCTCTTATCGCTGTCTGATTTCCGCCCAGGTCCGGAGGAAGGAAAATAATAAAAGAGCTGTGTGGGCAAAATTGTGAAAAAACAAAGACCTGTCAACCTTGATTTGCAGACGATACACTTTCCAGTCTCTGCAATAACCTCGATCTTGCACCGTGTCTCCGGCGTCATTACTTTCGTAGCAGTAGGAATTCTCCTCTGGTTGTTAGGAATGTCTCTCTCCTCGCAAGAAGGGTTTCAGCAAGCCGCCGATATTATGACGGGATTTTTCGCTAAGTTTATTGTGTGGGGCATTCTGACCGCACTGGCTTACCATATCTGTGGTGGTGTCCGTCATATGCTGATGGATTTCGGCTACTTGGAAGAAAACTTAGCGGTCGGTAGTCTCTCTGCCAAAGTGGCAATCGGGATTGCTGTTATTCTGTCGATTCTGGCTGGAGTACTGGTATGGTAAGTAACGCATCTGCATTGGGTCGCACGGGTATCCATGATTGGCTATTATTGCGCGCGTCCGCAATGATTATTGTTTTATATGTTCTTTATATGCTGGGCTTTGTCGTCACAACGCCGGATATCACTTATGAAGTTTGGCGGGGTTTCTTCGCCTCATCCATCACTAAAGTCTTCACTGTGCTGGCACTGTTTTCCATTCTGGCTCACGCTTGGATTGGTATGTGGCAAGTACTAACTGACTATGTAAAGCCGTTGGCACTGCGTTTAATGCTGCAATTGGCGATTATTGTTGCACTGATGGCTTACTTGATTTATGGAACAATTGTGGTGTGGGGGGTATAGATGAAGCTGCCAGTAAGAGAGTTTGATGCAGTCGTTATTGGTGCGGGTGGCGCTGGCATGCGCGCTGCACTACAAATTTCACAAATGGGATTATCCTGTGCTTTGATTTCCAAAGTATTCCCAACCCGTTCTCATACTGTATCTGCGCAGGGGGGGATCACCGTTGCGTTGGGTAATTCCCATGACGATAACTGGGAATGGCACATGTATGACACGGTGAAAGGCTCCGACTATATCGGTGATCAGGATGCGATTGAGTACATGTGTAAGACCGGGCCCGAGGCAATTCTGGAACTGGAACACATGGGGTTGCCATTTTCGCGTTTGGATGACGGTCGTATTTATCAACGTCCATTCGGTGGCCAGTCAAAAAACTTTGGTGGTGAACAGGCTGCACGTACCGCTGCTGCGGCAGACCGTACCGGGCATGCCCTGTTGCATACGTTGTATCAGCAAAACTTAAAAAATCACACCACTATTTTTTCTGAATGGTATTCGTTGGATCTGGTTAAAAATCAGGATGGCACTATTGTTGGTTGTACTGCTGTCTGTATTGAAACTGGTGAAGTGGTTTATTTTAAAGCGAAGGCAACTATTCTGGCAACGGGGGGGGCAGGTCGTATTTATCAATCAACAACTAACGCCCACATTAATACTGGTGATGGTGTCGGTATGGCATTGCGTGCGGGTGTACCTGTACAGGATATGGAAATGTGGCAATTCCACCCAACCGGTATTGCCGGGGCAGGTGTTCTGGTAACAGAAGGCTGCCGTGGTGAAGGTGGTTATTTGCTGAATAAAGATGGCGAGCGCTTTATGGAGCGTTACGCGCCAAATGCTAAAGATCTGGCTGGTCGTGATGTAGTAGCACGTTCCATTATGATCGAAATCCGCGAAGGCCGTGGTTGTGATGGTCCTTGGGGGCCGCATGCCAAGCTGAAACTGGATCATTTAGGCAAAGAGGTGCTGGAATCTCGTCTGCCGGGCATTCTTGAGTTATCCCGTACTTTCGCCCACGTTGATCCAGTAAAAGAACCTATTCCGGTGATTCCAACTTGCCACTATATGATGGGAGGAATCCCCACTAAAGTGACTGGTCAGGCACTGACTATTAACGAGAAAGGCGAAGATGTGGTTATTCCGGGCCTGTTTGCTGTCGGTGAAATTGCCTGTGTATCGGTTCATGGCGCAAACCGTTTGGGGGGTAACTCGCTGTTGGACTTAGTGGTGTTTGGCCGTTCTGCTGGTTTGCACCTGAAAGAATCGTTGATGGAGCAGGGGACTAGCCGTGAAGCCAGCGAATCGGATATTGAAATATCCTTGCAACGTCTGAACCGTTGGAATAGTACCCGTACGGGTGAAGATCCGGTTAAAATTCGTAAAGATTTGCAAGCGTGTATGCAGAACAACTTCTCGGTATTCCGTGAAGGTGATGCAATGGCGAAAGGGCTGGAAGAACTTAAAGTTATCCGTGAACGCCTGAAGAGTGCGCGTTTGGACGATACTTCCTTAGAGTTCAATACTCAGAGAATTGAGTGTCTGGAGCTTGATAACCTGATGGAAACAGCACTTTCCACTGCTGTTGCTGCTAATTTCCGCACTGAGAGCCGCGGTGCTCACAGCCGTTTCGACTATCCGGATCGTGATGATGCGAACTGGTTATGCCATACTCTCTATCTGCCGCAAACTGAGACCATGACTCGTCGTGATGTCAACATGCAGCCAAAACTGCGTGAAGCATTTCCGCCGAAAGCGCGTACTTACTAATGAGTTGCTGATAATCCAGTTGCGGAGGAATAGATTATGAAACTTGAATTTTCGATTTATCGTTACAACCCGGATGTTGACAGCGCTCCTCGTATGCAGGATTACACGCTGGAAGCAGAAGAAGGGCGTGACATGATGTTGCTGGATGCGTTGATCCAGCTTAAAGAGCAGGACCCAACACTCTCTTTCCGTCGTTCTTGCCGTGAAGGTGTTTGTGGTTCTGACGGCCTCAACATGAACGGTAAAAATGGTCTGGCCTGTATTACGCCTGTTTCGGCTTTACGGCGTGGTAGCAAGAAAATTGTTATCCGTCCGTTGCCAGGCTTGCCGGTTATTCGTGACCTGGTTGTAGATATGGGGCAATTCTATGCGCAATATGAGAAGATTCGCCCATATTTGCTAAATGACGGCAAAAACCCGCCGGCACGTGAACATTTACAATCGCCTGCACAAAGGGAAAAACTCGATGGTCTGTACGAGTGTATTCTGTGTGCTTGTTGTTCAACTTCTTGTCCGTCATTCTGGTGGAATCCTGATAAATTTATCGGACCTGCGGGCTTACTGGCAGCATATCGCTTCCTGATTGACAGCCGTGATACTGAAACGGCTTCACGATTAGACAAGCTGAATGATGCTTTCAGTGTTTTCCGTTGCCATAGCATCATGAATTGTGTCAGTGTGTGCCCCAAGGGGTTGAATCCAACAAAAGCTATTGGCCATATTAAGTCTATGTTGCTGAAACATAGTGCATAATAGGTCTGCCCTCCGCGAGATTTTCTCTGTGGAGGGCACAAAGAATTGAAGAATAATGAGTTGCCAACTGCTAATGATGACAAAAGCTTGAAGTGAGGAACCTTTAAAAACAGCCTAACCGTTTTTAAAGGTTCCTTGAAGGGTTCTGAAACCCAAAAGAGAACATGCATAAAGCACGTCCAAATGAACCTTTTATCGATACCGTATTTAAACGGTAATAGTTAACCACGGCGAAAACTAAAGCTTTTAAAGCTTAAGGGATCACAATGCAGAACGGCGCAATGAAGGACTGGCTGGATTCAAGCTTCCTGGCTGGTTCAAACCAGTCTTACGTAGAGCAGATCTATGAAGACTATATAACCGATCCAAACTCCGTTGATGCAAGTTGGAGAGAGATTTTCCAACAATTGCCGAATGCGGGACTCAGCGGTGAACAACTCCACTCGCAGACGCGTGATTACTTCCGCCGTCTTGCGAAAGATACTACGCGTTATCATTCCTCTGTCAGCGATCCGGCAATGGATGCAAAACAAGTTAAAGTTTTGCAGCTCATCAATGCATTCCGCTTCCGCGGTCATCAAAATGCGAACCTTGACCCGTTGGGATTATGGAAACAGGATAGTGTTCCTGATTTAGATCCTGCTTTCCATAATCTGACGGAAGCTGATTTTGCAGAGACATTTAACGTAGGTTCTTTTGCTATCGGTAAAGAGACGATGAAATTGGCTGATTTGTATGAAGCACTGAAACGCACTTATTGCGGTTCTATTGGTGCTGAATACATGCATATCACCAATACGGAAGAAAAACGTTGGATTCAGCAGCGTCTGGAATCTGTTACTGTCAATTCTCAGTTTAGCGTAGAGGAAAAGCAGCGTTTTCTGGCGGAACTGACGGCAGCCGAAGGTTTGGAGCGTTATCTGGGAGCGAAGTTTCCGGGAGCGAAACGTTTCTCTCTTGAGGGTGGTGATGCGCTTATCCCGATGTTGAAGGATCTTATCCGTCATGCGGGTAAACATGACACACGAGAAGTCGTACTAGGAATGGCTCACCGTGGTCGCCTCAACGTCTTGGTTAATATCTTAGGTAAAAAACCGGCAGATCTGTTTGATGAGTTTGCCGGTAAGCATAAAGAGCATCTTGGTACCGGTGACGTGAAATATCATCAAGGTTTCTCGTCTGATTTTGCTACTGAGGGTGCTAAGGTTCATTTGGCGTTAGCATTTAACCCATCTCACCTTGAGATTGTCAGCCCTGTGGTTATTGGTTCAGTACGTGCCCGCCGTGACCGTCTGGATGAAGGCCGCAGTAATATGGTATTGCCAATCACTATCCACGGTGATGCTGCTGTTACCGGCCAGGGAGTGGTGCAGGAAACCCTGAACATGTCTCAAGCTCGTGGTTATGAAGTGGGGGGTACAATTCGTATCATCATCAATAACCAGATCGGTTTCACAACGTCTAACCCGAAAGATGCCCGTTCAACACAATACTGTACTGATATTATCAAAATGGTACAGGCGCCGATTTTCCATGTTAATGCAGATGATCCAGAAGCGGTGGCATTTGTTACCCGTTTGGCGTTGGATTTCCGTAATACCTTCAAATGCGATGTGATGATCGATCTGGTCTGCTATCGCCGTCATGGTCATAACGAAGCTGATGAGCCAAGTGCCACTCAGCCAATGATGTATCAGAAAATTAAGAAACACCCAACGCCACGTAAAATCTATGGTGACAAGCTGGTGGCGGAAAAGCTGATATCAGTCGATGATGTGACTGAGATGGTTAACCTGTATCGTGATGCGCTCGACCGTGGTGATTGCGTCGTTGATGAATGGCGCTCAATGGGGCTGCATTCATTTACTTGGGAACCTTATCTTAATCACGAATGGGATGAAGAGTACCTGCATAAAGTTGATGTTAAGCGTTTGCAAGATCTGGGCAGACGCATCAGTTCTGTCCCGGAAGAAGTGACAATGCACTCCCGTGTAGCGAAAATTTATAACGACCGTGCAGAGATGGCGAACGGTGATAAATTGTTCGATTGGGGTGCCGCAGAAACATTGGCCTATGCCACTTTGGTGGATGAAGGGGTTCCGGTACGTTTGTCTGGTGAAGATGCCGGCCGTGGTACTTTCTTCCATCGTCATGCAGTTATCCATAATCAGGCTAACGGTTCTGTTTATGTTCCTCTGGCGAACGTTCATAACGGTCAGGGAGCATTTAATGTTTGGGATTCTGTTCTGTCTGAAGAGGCGGTGTTGGCGTTTGAGTATGGTTATGCAACAACAGAACCTCGTGCTCTGACAATCTGGGAAGCTCAATTTGGTGATTTTGCCAACGGTGCACAGGTTGTTATTGACCAATTCATCAGCTCTGGTGAGCAAAAATGGGGCCGTATGTGCGGTCTGGTGATGTTGTTGCCGCATGGTTATGAAGGGCAGGGGCCTGAACACTCATCAGCCCGTTTGGAGCGTTATCTTCAACTATGCGCAGAACAGAACATGCAGGTTTGTGTACCATCAACGCCAGCTCAGGTCTACCACATGCTTCGCCGTCAGGCTTTGCGCGGTATGCGTCGTCCGTTGATCGTTATGTCGCCAAAATCGCTGTTGCGTCATCCATTAGCCGTTTCCAGCCTGGATGAACTGGCTAATGGTAAATTCCAGACGGTTATTGGTGAAATTGATGAGTTTGATCCGAAAGGTGTTAAACGGGTTGTACTCTGCTCAGGTAAAGTCTACTACGACCTGTTAGAGCAACGCCGTAAAAATGAACAAACTGATGTCGCTATTGTGCGTATTGAGCAACTATATCCGTTCCCTCATCAGGATGTTCAGTCAACACTGGAACAGTATGCTCATGTACATGATTTTGTCTGGTGCCAGGAAGAGCCATTAAATCAGGGGGCCTGGTATTGCAGTCAGCACAACTTCCGTGAAGTGATCCCGTTCGGGGCTTCTTTACGTTATGCAGGTCGTCCTGCGTCTGCTTCCCCGGCAGTTGGATATACGTCAGTTCACCAGCAACAACAACAAGAGCTGGTTAATGACGCACTGAACGTTGAATAAATAAAGGATATAAAATGAGTAGCGTAGATATTCTGGTTCCGGATCTGCCTGAGTCTGTTGCTGATGCCACTGTGGCAGTTTGGCACAAAAAAGAGGGTGACCGTGTTGAGCGTGATGAAGTGCTGGTTGAAATCGAAACAGATAAAGTTGTGCTGGAAGTGCCTGCCAGTGAAGCGGGTGTTTTAGAAGCTATTTTGGAAGTGAAAGATGCCACCGTTCTATCCCGTCAGCTTCTTGGTCGTATCCGTCTGGGCGATAGCACTGGCAAGCCGACAGAAATAAAAGAAAAAACAGAAGCAACTTTGGCGAAACGCCAGACTGCCGGTTTAGAAGAAGAGAGCAATGATGCGCTCAGCCCGGCGGTCCGCCGTTTGATTGCAGAGCATAATCTTGATGCTAAAGCGATTAAAGGCAGTGGTGTTGGTGGACGTATCGTCCGTGAAGACGTGGAAAAATACATGGCTGATAACGAAAAAGTGGCTAGCAAGCCAGCAGAAGCCCCTGTTTCTTCTGTCCAGGATTCTCTGTTGCCACACCGCAGTGAAAAACGTGTTCCAATGACTCGCCTGCGTAAACGTGTGGCTGAACGTCTGCTGGAAGCGAAAAACAACACGGCGATGTTGACAACATTTAACGAAGTTAACATGAAGCCAATTCAGGAAATGCGTAAGCAGTACGGCGAAGCGTTTGAAAAACGCCACGGTGTGCGTCTGGGCTTTATGTCTTTCTATGTGAAAGCCGTGGTTGAAGCACTGAAACGCTATCCAGAAGTGAATGCTTCTATTGATGGCTCTGATGTGGTTTACCACAACTATTTCGATATCAGTATTGCGGTATCGACACCACGTGGTCTGGTAACGCCAGTACTGCGTGATGCGGATGCGTTGAGCATGGCTGATCTCGAAAAACGCATTAAAGAGCTGGCTATCAAAGGCCGCGACGGCAAATTGACCGTTGAAGAGCTAACGGGTGGTAACTTTACCATTACCAATGGCGGTGTATTCGGCTCCTTAATGTCTACACCAATCATTAATCCACCACAGAGTGCGATTCTTGGAATGCATGCTATTAAAGATCGGCCAATGGCGGTTAATGGTCAGGTGGAGATCCTTCCAATGATGTATCTGGCACTGTCTTATGACCACCGTCTGATTGACGGGCGTGAGTCTGTAGGCTTCCTGGTGACCATCAAAGAAATGCTGGAAGATCCTGCACGTTTGCTGCTGGACGTATAGCAACATAATCAGGGCAGATACGCGCTAATATCTGCCCAGTCTGAAGTAAACAAATGTATATGAACAGCCAATCTTTAGAGATTGGCTATATCCAGAGCAACAAAAAAATAAGGGAGCAATTTGCTAATTTGCTCTTATCAGACTAACTATGGATAGAACATCATGAATTTACACGAGTATCAGGCAAAACAGCTTTTTGCACGGTATGGTTTACCCGCTCCGGCTGGTTATGCCTGCACGACACCGCGTGAAGCAGAAGAAGCTGCATCTAAAATCGGCGCTGGCCCTTGGGTGGTGAAGTGTCAGGTTCACGCTGGCGGTCGCGGTAAAGCGGGCGGCGTGAAAGTGGTTAACAGTAAGGAAGAAATTCGCGCTTTCGCTGAACAATGGCTGGGCAAACGTCTGGTCACTTACCAAACAGATGCGCAAGGGCAGCCTGTTCGTCAGATTTTAGTGGAAGCGGCAACTGATATTGCGAAGGAGCTGTATCTTGGTGCTGTGGTTGATCGTGGTACACGTCGTGTAGTGTTCATGGCTTCTACTGAAGGTGGTGTTGAAATTGAAAAAGTTGCGGAAGAGACCCCGGAACTGATTCATAAAGCGATTATCGACCCACTAATTGGCCCTATGTCTTATCAGGGGCGTGAACTGGCATTTAAATTGGGTTTAACCGGTAAACAAGTCAGCCAGTTCACTAAAATTTTCTTAGGGTTGGCAAATCTGTTCCTGGAACGCGATCTGGCTCTGGTTGAAATTAACCCATTGGTTATCACGACTCAAGGTGATTTGATTTGTCTGGATGGCAAATTAGGCGCTGATGGTAACGCACTGTTCCGTCAGGCTGAACTGCGTGAAATGCATGACCCATCTCAGGAAGATCCGCGTGAAGCTCAGGCGGCGCAGTGGGAGCTGAACTATGTCGCGCTGGATGGCAATATTGGTTGCATGGTAAACGGTGCAGGTTTGGCAATGGGAACGATGGATATCGTTAAATTGCATGGCGGCGCGCCAGCTAACTTCCTTGATGTAGGTGGTGGCGCAACCAAAGAGCGTGTGACAGAAGCGTTTAAAATTATCCTGTCAGATGAAAATGTGAAAGCGGTATTGGTTAATATCTTTGGTGGTATCGTTCGTTGTGACCTGATTGCTGACGGTATTATTGGTGCGGTGGAAGAAGTAGGAGTTCACGTACCGGTTGTTGTTCGTTTGGAAGGGAACAATGCTGATCTGGGCGCGAAAAAACTGGCTGACAGTGGTTTAAATATCATTGCCGCAACCAGCTTGACAGATGCAGCTAAGCAAGCAGTAGCAGCAGTGGGGGCAAAATAAATAATGTCTATTTTAATTGATAAAAACACCAAAGTTATCTGTCAGGGTTTCACTGGCAGCCAAGGTACTTTCCATTCAGAGCAAGCGATTGCTTATGGTACCCAAATGGTTGGTGGGGTAACGCCGGGTAAAGGTGGTACTGAACATCTAGGGTTACCTGTTTTCAATACCGTTCGTGAAGCGGTAGACACAACAGGGGCAACGGCTTCTGTTATCTATGTTCCTGCGCCATTCTGTAAAGATTCTATTCTGGAAGCGATCGACGCTGGTATTAAACTGATCATCACGATTACTGAAGGTATCCCAACGCTGGATATGCTGGCGGTTAAAGTAAAATTGGATGAAGCAGGTGTGCGTATGATCGGCCCTAACTGTCCGGGAGTCATTACGCCAGATGAATGTAAGATCGGTATTATGCCGGGACACATTCATCGAGCAGGCAAAGTTGGCATTGTTTCCCGCTCAGGAACACTGACTTATGAAGCGGTAAAACAGACAACGGATGCCGGTTTAGGGCAATCTACCTGTGTTGGTATCGGTGGCGACCCAATTCCAGGTTCTAACTTCATTGATATTCTGAAACTGTTTCAGGAAGATCCGCAAACAGAAGCCATCGTAATGATTGGTGAAATTGGTGGAACGGCAGAAGAAGAAGCGGCGGCTTATATTAAAGAACACGTCACTAAGCCGGTTGTTGCTTACATCGCGGGTGTGACTGCACCAAAAGGTAAGCGTATGGGGCATGCTGGCGCCATCATTGCAGGTGGTAAAGGAACGGCGGACGAAAAATTCGCTGCTCTGGAAGCAGCAGGCGTGAAAACTGTTCGTAGCTTGGCAGACATCGGTGATGCTGTGAAAGATTTACTTGCTGGTAAGTAAGCGTTGATAAGAAATATTTATCTATGAGGCCGCTGTGAAGTGGCCTCAGATCGTTAAAAAATCCCGTTAAAAATAGGTTCTTTAGCATCGAAAATTTCAAATTCCATCTTTGTCAATACGACGTTACGCTTGCTGGCTGTGCGAAAAGCAGCAAAGAAGAATAGGAAACAACAGCTTACTCACCTTTTTTATCACATCAGTGAAGAACTGTGATGTCAGATTTTTCAGCAACTTAAACGTCAATCTGCACCGGGCTGCGAGGGTATCACATGGGAAAACTATGCAGAGAATCTGCAAAATAACCTCCATGCGCTCCACGGCAGACTTCATCGTGGGCAATACAGACCCCAGCCGACAAGGCAGGTGAGGATCCTGAAAGAGGACGGGACAGAAAGGCCATTGAGTATACTGTGTCTGGAGGACAAAATCGTGCAGCAAGCGGTTGTCACGGTCTTAAATCAAATCTACGAGACCGATTTTCTCGGCTTCTCGTATGGGTTCAGACCAGGCAGAGGGCAGCACGATGCACTGGACGCGCTGAATGTGGCAATTATGGAGAGGAAAGTCAATTGGGTGCTGGAGCTGGACAGTTCGTTCCCTGCGAACTCCGATGTTTTCTTCGGTTTCTTTATAACGAAAAGAGAATTGCCACACATTTCTCTGATTCGCTTCCCTGTATGCAGACACGCAAGCAAACCAAAATACCCTCTGTCTGGAAAAAAGACGATCTGCTCAGGTTATTGGCAGCAATTGATCGCGGTAACCCTTCCGGAAAGCGGGATTATGACATCATTCTGTTAGGGGCTGTTGACGTTTTGAGAGGAATTATTGAACAACATGATTTGGTATAATCGTTTTCGCCAAAAAATAACCAGACCTCACCATCATGCTGCGAACTATGTTAACAGATACACAATGGAATAAGCTATCTGCATTCATGCGCCATACTGGATTTATTTACCACAAAACAAAACATCGTCAGGCGCTTGAAGGCATTCTTTATCGTATGAGAATAGGCATTCCGTGGCGCGACCTGCTTTCCGAATTCGGAAAATGGAATAGCGTCTTTCAACGTTTTAACGCTTGGTCAAAAAAGGGTGTTTTGTATTTAATGTTCAATTGGCTATCTAGATATTCTGATTCATAGTGGTTGTTCATTGACGGGAGTATTGTTCGAGCCTATCAGCATAGTGCCGGAGCGACTTCTGAAGCGGATGAAGCAATGGGTCAAAGTCGTGGAGGACGTTCAACCAAAATCCATTTGGCTGTAGACAGTTACGGTTTACCTGTACATTTTGAACTGTCTGGTGGTCAGGTCAATGATATTGTTCATGCGGAAAGTCTTGTATCTCAGTCACCTTTATCCGATTTTTTAATTGCTGATAAGGGATATGACAGTCAGCGTTTGAGACGTGTTATCGAAGAACAAAAGTCGGTTCCGGTGATCCCTTATCGCAAAAATAGCCGAAAATCAGGTCAAAAAATTGACAAATGTTTATATCGTTACCGACATTTGGAGGAAAATGCCTTTGCCAGAATCAAACATTTTCTTGCGATAGCAACAAGATACGACAAACTTGAACGGAATTACGCCAGCATGTTGGCACTGGCATTATTATTGTCTGGTTGCCAATGTGGGCTGAATAAATGATGAACTCAAAACGTCAACAGCCCCTAGCATATCTTAAAGGATGATGTTGATTTTATTATGAAGAAAGCCGTGAATTAATGAGGTTCAAAGAGACGTTTTATTGAGTTTGCAAACACTGATGAGAAAACGGCTACCGTCCCTGTATTAACCTGTTCTTGACCAAGATAGCGACATACCTATGTAGTGATAAGAAAACAGGGTTCGTATGACATCATGGCGCAGGTGATTTAGCCCACAATGACGCCGGATATATGGTCGCAAACCGTGTCAATTCAATGCTTGCATAACCGGTGGGTGTCGATTGTCGGTATACACCACCGTGCCCGCACAGGCACGCCATGACAGCCCCCTCCCAGCAAAAACACGAATCCCCGTTTTTTATCATCGCCATCCAGAGTGCAAAACATCAGGCCAGCGTGAAGAAAGCCACTGCAAAAGTCAGCGTTTAATTGATTTTCTGAAAATATAGAAAAATAAATGCGATTTTAGCGACAACTAACTTGAAAAACAGCGGCGTAAAAATAGGAAGAGAGAGAAAAAGCGGAAACAGGCAATCACAATCACCGAAATACGCATTAAGTTATTTAACTGTATGTTTTTTGTTGTTTTTGTTTTTTTTATGTTGCGATTTGTCGCTATTTTATATACATTGACGCCCGTTCGAATTATTAATTCACTACATTGACGGCTGATATTTTGCAAATAAAAGGCTGGCTTTGATCCGTTTTTGAGAAAGATAAAGAACGTGATAGGAAATAGGGATTATTCAACAAGTGTACTGTCTGGTGAAGGGGATAGCGATTATGAGAAGTATATGCGCATTCCTACGCTGCTCAATTTGCAAGTAACGCCAGAAAAGATGCTCCACCGCGATGAATTATTGTTTCAGGTGGTTCATCAATCTACTGAGCTTTGGCTGAAACTGAGCAATAGTGAGTTGGCTGAAGCGATAAAAAAGCTATCCAAGAAAGACTTTGTTGCTGCAACCGAGTTAATTAAGCGATCCAGCTATCCTATTGAGTTAATTACTAAGCAACTCGAAATGTTCAAATACATGACTCCGTATGACTTTCAGAAAGTAAGACTTGCATTAGGCAACGGCTCAGGCTTCGAATCTCCAGGCTGGAGGCGGTTGCAATCAGTTGGGCGGGAACTCCATCAAACTTTTATTCGTATTGTTAAGTCTATGAGTATCGACCTGATGGGCGTTTATACCGAGGAAGACAAGTCGCCGCTTTATTTCCTAATGGAAGAAATGGTGAGCTGGGATAAAATGGTCAGTTTATGGCGCAGCAGACATTATAAAATCGCAGTACGTACTATCGGACTTAACACGATAGGCACCAAGGGAACTCCGGTTGAAAAACTGACGGTGCTGATGAATAAGCAATTCTTTCCAGAACTGTGGGAATTGCGTACCGAAATGACTAATACAAACAGTTATTAGTCGCTATGTATTCACCTCAAGCATTTCGGGACAATTATTTTAGCGGGCTGCATGGCCTTGTCCATCTTGCCAGTTGTAGTATTTCTCCTCGTTCTCAGTTCCTTGATGCAGCGATGGAAACGATGCTAGGTGATATGGCAAAAAATGAGCTGGCGTGGGTGTATTTCGAGCAGCAAACCGAACAGGCCAGGCGCTTGTTTGCTGAGTTTATAGACGCAGATGCATCACAAATAGCGATTTTGCCAAACGCAACGATAGCTGCTTATCAGGTTATTTCAACGCTAGTAGCCAATTCCGGAGAACAAATTCTTTGCACGGAAGATGAATTTCCGTCTCTGTCCCATGTTTGGTTGCAACAAGCGAGTCGTGGACTCGTCACGCGTTGCATAGAAAGTCAGGTTTCAGATGAAAGTTTTGTCACCATTACCCGCGCAATGTTGGGCAGCAATACATGTTTAGTTTCAGTACCGTTAGCCAGTTTCCGCACAGGTAGACGATACCCGGTCAAATTAATAACAGAACTTGCTAATCAATCACAAGTTCCAATATTAGTCGATGCATACCAAGGACTAGGCGCTGAAAAAATTAATGTCAGTGAATTGAATTGTGATTACCTGATCTGCGGCAGCATGAAGTACATGTTAGGTTTGCCAGGTATTGCATTCCTTTATGTAAAAGATGGCATTTGTAACACCGTTGCACTGGGGCTGACTGGGTGGCAAGGACGTAAAGAGCCATTTGCTTTTAACCCATCGTTGGTGGATTTCCCCGATTGCGCCAAACGATTTGAAACCGGAACTCCTGCTGTGCCCGCGCTTTATGCGGCAAGCAGCGCCTTAACTGCGCTTTTGACTTTAGATTTTGAGCAAGGTCGGCTGCATATTCAGACATTAGTTGAACTTGCTATCGACATTTTGGAAAAAGGCGACGTGACAATCGTAAAGGTCCCCGGAACATTATTTTCGGCGCATATTGCTTTTCTTGTTCCAAATGTTCCTGCATTGGACAGGTACTTAAAGCAGCACAAGATAATTACAAGCCCGCGAGGTGAGATGCTCAGACTTGCGTTTCATCACTTTAATACGGCAGACGAAGTTGTTCAAACATGTAGATTGATTTGCGCGTACTTCAAAACCCAAATATGGTGAATATAAGTTAATTATTTCAATAAATTATAATAAAAGGAAAGTTTTACTGTGCTGGATATATTAGAACTTGAGCATCCAAAATTTACTAGTTTGCTTTGTGATTACAGTGATTCAGAAAAAATCACTATTAATCTTAGCATTCACACCATATTGCGGTTTGCCAAGGAAAATAAAACAACCTTCCCATATCAGGATGTTGTTCGCATGTATCATAAGACAGGTAAACATTTCGTTCCTGAATATTTTATCGAGCTGTTGAATATTACTAGAAAAGAGTACGCAAAATTAAACCGTGAGGAAATCGAACAAGTCACACGTTTTTTGAATGTCTTGTTGGATAAATACGACGGTACTTATGACTACCGCTCTTATCTGGCGCTTGAACTGTTAAACATGCCTGATGACCAGACAGGGATTAAAGCATACTCAGAAGCGCAATCCCACATTGACCGTATGACGTTACTGCTTACGGCGGATCTACTCAAATTTGAACTTGGCGGGTTAGAAACAGAGGAAAATTTTAGACATCAGTTGCCAGAACGTACTTTAGTTGAAAAACGTTGTGCTATGGCTCTAAAAGCGGTGACTCCATACGTACAACGGGCTAAGTTGTCCTATATTTCATCGGAATATGTTATCGAATCAGCAAAACATTTTATTGCCGCAGTAGAGCAAAGGAAGACACACAACGATGAGCAAATGCTGATGACAACTAATTTACCCGTCTATCTCATTCACGACGAATATATGTTCATTCGGGTCTTACAAACGTTCGAATACACTTTCTCTTGGATTGCAGTTGGTTTGAGGGAGGCAATTGAAGCTTGCGCTGATTCGCCTAGCCAGACAAGTATTCTGGTCGAAAGTTGCGAGAAAAAAATTAAAGAAGCCATCGGTTTTTTCCATTTATTGTCTTCTATGCGTGCAGAATCCTTTAAGGTGTTTCGTGCATATACTGAAGGCGCAAGCGCGATCCAATCAAGAAACTACAAGCGTATTGAATCACTATGCAGACAACCGGATGAGGATCGGTTGAACTCTATTGCTTACGGCTCTGTCCCTGAAGTTCAAGAAAAACTGTTGGCGCGGCCAAATAACTTAGACCTTGCATTAAGTCAAGCGCAACAGAGTGGTCGTTTCAATAGCAACGACTTTGGTGAGGTCAAACAAGCCATGAAAAGTTTTGCTACGACGCTGAAACGTTGGAAGCAAACCCATTATGGTCTTGCGATGAAGATGTTGGGTGAGGGCTCGGGTACTGGTTACACGGAAGGCACTCCTTATTTGGCTTTTGTCAAAGACATCCCTGTTTTTGAAACCCAGCTTGATGAGTAGATTACTAAGATGAATAGTTCAAATAAAACCAAGATTGCTATTATTGGCGCAGGTCCAGTTGGCCTGATTTTATCAGCTCGACTGGCTTCATTCGGTATTACGAGCATCGTGATGGATAAAGCCTCTTATCTGCTTCGAAAAGGTTCTAAAGCCTGCCTGATCCACGGCGATGCGCTAGAAGTACTTGATAAAGTCGGATGTGGAGAACAGATTGCAAAAGAAGGGATTCATTGGCGGATAGCGCACACCTATATTCGAAATGTTGAAAGGATCACCCAAGAATACCCCGAACGCCCCGGTTATGGTGAATTTGTCAATATTTCCCAATACCGTATAGAGCAAGAGCTCGTTAAGCTGTTGGAAGCTAATCCCTTATGTGAACTCAGGTGGTCAAGTGAAGTCGTTGGTTATTCACAACAACAGGACAAGGTTAAGCTAGAGGTAAAACACTGTACCGAAACGGAGACCCTAGAATTTGATTATGTAATTGCCTGCGATGGAGTTAGAAGCACGTTACGCGATCTGACAGGGGTTAACTTTACCGGATACACTCACCAAGATCGTTTTTTAATTACTGATATTAAAGCAAATATTGCTTTAACCAAAGAACGTCACTTTCATTTTGATCCTCAGTTTAATCCAGGCCGTCAGTTGGTGATGCATCCTCAGCCCGACAATATATGGCGCATCGACTGGCAATTGCCTCCAGATGCGGATATTGAAGCTGAAAAGAAAAATGGCCAACTAGACAAGCGTATCAAGTCTGTCATCGGTGATATTCCGTATCAGATTGACTGGATCAGTACCTATCGTTTTAACCAGCGAGTCGTGGAGAAGTTCAGACTCAATCGACTGTTTTTTGCTGGTGATGCGGCTCACTCATTTCCACCTTATGGCTCTCGCGGCATGAACAGCGGGATTCAAGACGCAGACAACCTGGCATGGAAATTGGCGCTAGTAATTAGAGGAAGCGCAGGGGATGAATTGTTGGATACTTATCATGAGGAAAGGTTCCTTGCAGCGAAAGAGAATTTGAGACTGACGGAAGCCACGATACAGTTCATGGTCCCGCCAACACCTTTGAAGCAAATCTGGCGTGACACCGTGCTGAGAATTTCAGAAGTCTGGAAACCGTTTCGTAAGCAAGTGAATCACGGGAAAATGACAGAACCTTTTACCTACGAATCTTCTAGTTTGATTGATTATAACCATCGGACACCCTATGTCGGTGCGTTCGCTCCGGATGTAGTGGTTTATATCGACGGAGAAAAAAGCCGCTTACGTAAGTTGTTCGGAGAAGGGTTTGTTTGTCTTTTTTGCGCAGATCCAAATAAGGTGAAGCAGTATTTAAATAAGCAAAGCCACACCTATAATGGTTTGGATTTTAGTTTGGTTGCTGCTGTACCAAAAGGATATTTCTCGCCAAAAGTGGATGAGAGACTTATCAGTGTTACTTACGACGATATTCTGTTTTTTGAAACTCTGACAGAAAAACAAGATTCATTGTTTGTTATCCGTCCTGATGGCCATTTAGCCGGACATTACCTGCTTGATAACGCACCGTCTCTTAGTTTAATCCTGGAAAAAGTCAGCGGTACTGATTCCTTAACGTTTCAGCGTGAAGCATCATAAACGGAGATTAACTTATGTCGTCTACCCACAATACGCCAGAATTCGCATGGCTAAATGGTGAATGCGTGCCTTGGGAAAAGTGTACCTTACATGCCAGAACGCAGGGCGCTTTTTGGGGCGCAAATGTTTTTGAAGGTGTGCGAGTCTATTGGAATAAAACGGATAAGCAAATGTATATGTATCGGATACGAGAGCATATCAAGCGCCTGCGCGATTCCATGAAGTGTGTTGACATGCCTGTCACTTTCACAGATCAAGAGATTGTTGAAGCTTGCATCGACCTAGTACGAAAAAACAACTTTAAGCGACATGTGCATCTGGTTATCGCTCCTTATTTTGCGATGGGGAAAAACTTCGATCCGCTTATTTATACCGAAGACACTGGTATGCATATTACAGCATTACCTATGCCAAGGTCTGCGCGTTATGAAACAGGGATGACGGCTTCATTTTCAACTTGGAGACGAATCAGTGACGATTCAATGCCACCGAGGATTAAAACAGGAGCAAATTACCATAATAGCCGCTTAGCTCAGCATGAAGCGATGCGAAATGGTTTTGATACTGCGTTTTTTCTAAATCACAGAGGCACTGTGGCTGAAGGCCCTGGATCTTGCATCATGATGGTCAAAAATAACCGACTGATCACGCCGCCAGGTTCAGCAGGCGTACTTGAAGGGATTACAGTAGACAGCATTATAAGACTAGCGAAGGATAAGTTTTCGGTTGAATGTGAACGAAGAGAAATTGATCGTACCGAGTTGTATTTGGCTGATGAAGTTTTCACCTGTGGCACTCTCGCTGAAATCGTTCCTGTGATTAGTGTTGACCGAAAGTCTATTGGGGACGGGCGTCCAGGTTTGATGACCCGTAAGCTTCAGGTTGCTTATGAAGACGAGGTGATGTCGAATTCGGCATCTGAATATTCAACCCCTGTCTATTAAACCCATAATGAGAATAAGGAAATCTTAATACTATGACATCTTCAATCTATGCGAAGTTCATGCAGGGGAAAGTTGAGGTATTTGACCTTACAGCGCCGTTGTCAACGGAAACACCTGTGATCCGTTTGCCGCCTGAACGAGGGCAACCTTGGCCTTTTAAGTTGGAAAAAATAAGCCGTTATGACGAAAAAGGCAAAGAAGTTTATTGGAATAATATCCAGATGTCCGAGCATACAGGGACTCATTTTGATGCCCCTGTTCATTGGCGGTCAGGTAAAGATTCTATCGATGTCTCAAGTGTACCTCCTGGGCACTTGGTCGCGCCTGCCGTTGTAATTGATGTATCTGATCAAGTAACAGCCCCAGATTTTTTACTCGAACGTGAACATGTCGATCAATGGTGCGAAGTCCATGGACCTTTACCTGAAGGTGGTTGGTTGCTATTCCGCTCAGGTTGGGACAGTCGAGACTCAGATGCTGATACCTTTCTTAATCATGGCCATACTCCAGGGGTAAGTGAAGCTTGTGCAAAATGGTTGGCTGAGCAAACACCAATTATAGGTATCGGGGTGGAGACTGTTGGAACCGACGCAGGTCAAGCTGGAAAATTTGAACAACCTTACCCCGTACACTGGTACTTTCATGGGGCGGGAAAATATGGCCTGACTCAGTTGAAGAACCTAGCAAAGTTACCGCCAACAGGTGCAGTGATCATGATAGCGCCGCTTCCCATCGTTGGTGGTTCAGGAAGCCCTTGCAGGGTGTTGGCGCTTGTTGAATAACACAAAGTTAATTTGCGAAGAGTTTTTAAGGAAAAGTCAATGTATTCAAAGTACTGCTTGTTACTAGGAACAGAGAAAAACAGATTTCGTGCATTGGTTGCTACGGCTAGGGCAACCAACATGAAAATAGCGATCATGGCCCCAAGTGGTTATGTTAATGGAAACCGTTACGCTGATCTAGTGATTGAGGGTAACCCAGAAAACATTGAACAAGCTCTGGTTGCAGTACAGGCCTTTGCCGAGCGAGAAGGAATGCAACCGGGCGCAGTTGTTCCATTGACAGAAATGACGATAGCCCCGGGAGCTCGTATCGCTCAGTACTATAATTTAAATTATTTGTCTGAAAAAGCGCTGACATTAACCCGCAACAAATTTGAAATGCGTAAGGCTGCACATGCAGGTGGGTTGAACGTTCCGAAGTTTGCACGTTTTAATCACCTTGAGCAGCTAGCGACCCTTGCTGAAGATTTTCCTTTTCCAGCAGTTGTAAAGCCGACCAACGCTGGGGGTAGTGAAGGTGTAACCTACGTAGCTAGCAAAGATGATTTGGCTAGTGCTTTTGCTAACTTGCGTCGAGTGACCGAAAATTATGGTAGTAAGTTTGGTATGGCAGATAACGACTATCAGATAGAACAGTTTGTCGATGCTAGAATTGAGCTTTCGGTTGAAGTACTAAATACCAAAACTGGAAGACGTGTATTGGCAGTGACCGATAAAGAACTGACCCCGTTGCCTCATTTCGTTGAAATCGGCCATTCCTTACCTAGTATAGAATCTGATAACGAAGCGCTTAAACAAGCAGCGCTTAAAGCCTGTGAAGTCTTGGATGTTGAACATGGTATAGCTCATGTTGAATTTATGATTGATCACAGTGGCAAGATTTACCTACTGGAGTTGAATGCGCGTACTCCAGGCGGCGGCATTCCTGAAATATTCGAGAAAATAGCCGGAGTGAATATGCTCGAGCTTCACTCTCGCTCTTATCTATACGATGAAGTTGAAGTACCTGCATATCACATGTCTGGACTAGCTGCGATTGGATTTATGAAAGCTAAGCAAGGAACGATTGAGCGAATTAAGTTGCCGGCTCAGCACGAGTTACCAAAAGAGGCGTTTGGACTACAACTTTGGACATCCGAAGGAGCTCGGGTCAATCCACTATACAGCAACGCAGAACTTGAGGGTTATGTTGAATTCTTCTGGCCAGACTATGAGCTAAATGGAAAACCGAAAGAGTACCTGATGCTTACACAACAATTGACTGAACAAATTTTCGAAATGGGTGAAAGCTAATGAATATACTTATTTTACACCGAGTTAGGTATGTTGACGTACTTTACCATCAGTCCATCGATCACGAACTACATAATGTTTACTACATTGGTATCGAAGAAAATCTGAATGAAATCCCTGCCGATCTACGTTGTACAAAAATAGTAAGACCCGGCGTGGATGCTGTACACAAAGAAGTCCTCGAACAAATAGAAAATCTTGATGTTTGCTTTGATCACGTTGTTTCAATTAATGAGTTTGAATTGATTGAGGCTGCCTTGATACGAGAAAAGCTCAACATTGCGGGCCCTAAAGTGGCCGATGTCGAAAAAGTTCGAAACAAAATTGTGATGAAACACTGTGTTGGCGCTGCAAATATTCGTACTCCGCAGTACATGTCTTTGTCCGATTTTATGAACTCAGAACGACTAGCGATTCTTCCCTCTTCACAAGTTATTTTGAAGCCTCTGGATGGCGCTTCGTCAGTTGATGTGGTCAAGTTTGACAGTCAGAAAGTTTTGGAACAGGCGCTTATAGATCGCACAACTGGAATTGTGGCTCTTGATAAAGAAACACCTGAACGGATTGAAAACTTTGAAGTTGAAGAATTTGTATCTGGTCCTGTATTGCATATCGACGGCATGATCCGTAACGGACAAATAGAGATGATTGTCGTCAGCCAATATATCAATACGTTGCTGGATTTTGCCAACGGCTATCCAGCAGGGTCTGTGCAGTTAGAAACCACGGAAGAGATGAAAACTTGGGTGCTTCAAATCTTAAATGCGGTTGATATATCTTTGGGGGCGTTCCACCTGGAAGCGATTCAAACAGATACAGGGCCGGTGTTTCTTGAAGTCGCTCATCGTATCGGGGGAGCTAGAATAGCTGAAACGTTGACGCTACAGACAGGGATTCATCCATCGATACTGGAACTTGGATTGTTGCTAGACCCAGACTTCAAATTCGAACTTAACTATGATACCGGGTACAAATATGCGTGGTTTATTGTGCCTGGACACCAGCTGCCAGGAAACTATGGCTTGGTGTCGGGGCATGAGTTTCTTTATGGCAAGGAAGAGATTGTAATGCTGAATCAGCTTACGATGCAACAACCTTTAGTCAAAGCGGTTACTTATAAAGAAAGTGAAATTCCGTTAGCCGGATTATTAAAAGCCAAATCCGCTAAAGAACTAACAGATCTGATTGATAGGTTGTTTGGACAGTTACAACTAATATCTGTCGATACTCCTTTGCCTTACAGCGAGTGTATACCCCAGAAAAAGAAACACGTTCTTGTGATTGGCAATGTTCGCCAACCTCATAAGACACTGGAAGCACAGGGATATGCTATTTCTTGGATGTATAAAAAAGTACCTAATTTTACGCATGCGACTGAAGATCACAATCGTTGCGAGCGAATATTAATGTACAGCAACGAGTCTGCAACTCAGTTAATCAGTTTAGCGCGTTCAATTGATCAACTACAAAAAATCGATTCAGTTGTGTCTTTTCATGATGGAGCCCAGCTTGATGCATTGACTATTGCAAATGCTCTAGAGCTACCTTTTAGTTTGTCAATGGGGGCTATAGTCAACACGAGAGATAAACAATTAAGTCGCCGGATTTTACGCGAAAAAAACCTGACAGAAGTGCAATCGGCGATAGCGGAGAATGAGCAAGATTTACATGATTTTTTCAAGCTTTATCCACAAATAGATAAAGTTATCGTTAAACCAGTTGCTGGTACAGGTAGTGAAAATGTTCGATCGCTAGAACGTAAAGAGCTTGAAACCGCTAACTTAGACAACGTTTACCCTGTGCTGGTGGAACAGTTTGTCGAAGGTCGCGAATTCAGTGTCGAAGCATTCATGCAAGAAGGTAAATGCTATATTTTTGCAATCACTGAAAAATTCAAAGATGCGCAAAGCTTTATCGAGACAGGGCATTTGGTGCCTGCCCGTTTATCTAGCGATGAGCACGAGAAAATTGCTGCATTCATTGCCAAGGTGCTACCTGCTCTAGGGGTTGTGTCGGGTATTACGCACAGCGAAATTATGTTGGGTGAAAAGATAGAGCTAATAGAAACACACACTCGAGTAGGTGGAGATAGAATTTTTGACCTGGTACAGATGACGACAGGAATAGATATGTATCGTCTGCAAGCTCTGCAAAGTTTGGGTTTGCCTATCGATGAAGACGAATTAACACCAAAACTAAACGGTAAACATGCGTGTATCAAATTTAAACTCAACGATCATCCTGGGAAAAAGGTTATTCGAGTGAACGGCGAGGAAGAAATCAAAAATTGGAGTGGTGTTGAAGATGTATCTATCACTCATCAGGCAGGTGAAGTATTGCCCCAAATAGGAAACAGCTTCGACCGCTCAGCCTCAGTGTTGGTGTTGTGCGACAGTGCTGAACAGGCGCTAAGTATTGCAGAGGAAGCCATTCAGAAACTTGAATTTGTTGTAGGTAAGTAGTGTAACCATAGGTTCATCCAAGTACTTAGTACTGTATCTAACTGAAGGGAAACATGAATGAAGTCGTTAGCAATTGCAGAGTTGTTCATCAATATAGGTAAAGCTATATTGCTACTGAGCTTTGCCAAATTTATGTATGATGAAACAGGTCAAATATGGCAAATAAGCTTAATTTTCATCGCTGAAATCTTGATCTCAACCATTTTACCAATATTGGTTGGCAAGTCGGTTGATAACCAAGGTATTAAAAAGGTGCTTATTGGTTCAGCCGTTTGTCATGTTGTCTTTTGTTTGGCAGGTGTATTGGCATTGACGCAATTGGGCATGTCTGTGTCGATTTTATTGCTAATATCGGTGTTTTTGAGTTTTCTTGGGCCAATTTCAAAAATGGCCTTATTCAGTGTTACACCACTTCTTTCTCAACATGATCGCTTAGAAAAAGATAACGGTACACTGACTTCCGCATTTCAGGGCGGTCAGTTGATTGGTATGGCCTTATCTGCCTGGTTGCTGGATAAATTTGACTTTATAGCAATTTTGATATTTGTCGTCTGTCTATATAGTGCCGCGAGCTTTTTTTACTGGCGAGCAACAGCCAATTTGACGTTAGCTGAGTCTCCTTCAGATATAGATAAACGTGAAGATCCAGAAAACCTGTGGCAGTTGTTTAAAGCTAGTAAACCCTACATGCGCTATTTTGTTCTAAGTAATTTTGACTTCGTCACTGTAGCCATATTCAACATTATGCTGGTTTCCGTCGTCAGTCAGGCATTTGACGGCAGCACATACTGGCTTGCCGGATTAGATGCCTCATTCGCTATTGGTGCGTTTGTTGGTGGCGCTGTTATTGCGAAGCAAATAAGGAACAAAAGTACTTCTCTAAGCGATGTTATCGCTATTCAGGTCGCTTTTCTAATCTATCTGGGTTTATGTTTTACAGAACAGGCGGTCTATTTGATGCCGCTCGCGATTGTGAGTATCGGTTTGTTTCAAAGTTACTCAGGTATTTACTGGCGCACACTGCTACATAAACAGCTGCCATCTCACATGATAGGTAGGCTAAGTAGTATTAAGTATATCGTATCCTCAGTGCATATCGGGATTGTCGCCATGGTGATCTCTTACGCACATGAATTAGGCTTCCAATACGCACTTGCAACCGCAGCTGTAATTACTATTGGTCAAATTTTATTTGTTGCAATCAGCATAAAACAATCACTAGCCATTGAAAGCAAATCCTCATCTTAGATGGACAAATGGCTCACTCTTAAAAGTTAGGGAAAAAATAAATGTTCAATATACAAGCAGTAATCAAAGAGCATGTAGTTGAAAATAAAAGGGAAAGCTTATGGAACTATCTGGAAGAACGTCCCAATTACTTGATGCTAGATAAAAATGAGAATCACCATCCAATGGATGAAGATCTTTTTGAAGCGTTTCGAGCCTCATTAAAACCAGAGCATTTGTGTAATTATCCGGTGCTAAATAACTTATATAAAAAAATAGCCGAACTGGTTGGCGTTGAAGAGCGCAACATCTACCTCGGCTCGGGTTCAGACCTGGCGATAAAAGCATTATTTGATGCATGCTTAAGAGAGGGAGACCATGTGGTTTTACATAACCCTTGCTACTTTATGTTTGAAAACTACGCAAAGTATGCTGGGGTATCAATCTCGTCCACACCGGTCACCGAAGATTGGAAACCTGATGTAGCGGCTATTATCGATGCAGTCAAAGAAAATACTAAATTAGTGGTTGTAGAAGATCCGAGTGGTTTTGTCGGCACGCGTTTATCTTATTCCCAAATGCATGGCTTGGCTGAAGCGCTTTATAACAAGGGTGTGTTGCTGCTGATTGATGAAGCCTATCTATATGTAGAAGGAAAACAAAGCGCAAACCTGAATATCTTGCAGAAATTTCCGAACGTTATTTTGGCACAAACTCTTTCTAAAGCTCATGGATTGGCAGGAGCAAGAGTCGGCTTTTTGATCGGAGAGACAGAGTTAATCGGCCATATTTCAAATGTCAGACCGCTATATGAGATTAGTGCGTTATCGGCATGGGCTGCTAGATCATCCTGAAGTGCTTGAACGTTTTCAGGAGAAGATGAGGCAGGCAAAAGCCTATATGATAGAAGCTTTAACCGAAAGAAAACAGACTTTCAAAGATACTCACGGCAATTTCATGTTGGTACAGTTTGCCGGATACGATTCAAAAGAGATAGAACAATTGTTTCAAGAGCAGGGTATTTTAATCAGACGTCCGTTTGAACAGAGTAATTTAAAAGGTTGGCTGAGAGTAACCATTTCACAGCTCGAACATTGCGAAAAATTTATTTCGGCACTTGATATCGTTGTAGACAAATTGAACTTAAAAAAAATTTGATGAAGAGGGAATCATGACAGAGAAGGCCAGAGCCGTAGGGATCAACCATGTGTCTATTGAAGTTGGTAACATTAATGAAGCCGCTGCATTTTATGGTGCGCTTATGCGCATTAAACCCGGGCCGTTATCAGAGACTGAGGGATCGATTGAACTGGGTGATCAGTTTATTGCCTTTACTTGCAGCCAAGGAGAACAAGCTCACAAACCAGGTCACTTTGGGTTCGTTGTTGATGATAAAGAAAAGGTTCGTGAGGCATTAAAGCAATTCAATATTGAACCTTTGCCTGGCCGATTTTTGGGTTTTCTGGATCCTTGGGGCAATCATATCGAAGTGGTCAGCTACGAGAATATTAAATTTACTAAGTCTCCTGGTGTTCTCAATGGTATGGGATTAGCAGACTTGAAGAAAAACGACCATGCACAACGGGAGCTTGAAGAACAAGGTTATAGTGAGCCTTTGTCTTCTTTGAACTCATAAGATTCAAGCAATGTATATACAAAAAGTATTTGAAGAAAATCGAATCTCTGTTTTGCATGACTTGATAGAGCAAAACCCTCTGGGGGCTTTGACCGTCTATGGCAGTTATGGATTGAGTGCTGATCATCTGCCTTTTACTTTAGATAGGCATGGTTTAGAGCTAGGCGTGCTGAAAACACACATTGCACGCGGAAATCCTTTGCACAAAAGCGTGGCTGAAACTAATGAAGTGATGGTTATTTTCCAAGGACCAGACGCTTATATTTCACCTGGTTGGTTACCTAGACGACATATCAATGGTCGAGTTCAACCTAGTTGGGCTTACACGGCAGTTCATGCCATGTGTTCCATCAAGTTTATTGATGATGACAGTTGGATAAAGGCGCATTTTGAGCAATCCGTTAATTGTTTTGAAGCAGGATTACCGGATCCATGGCAAGTCGCAGAAGCACCGAAAGATTTTATAGACGGCTTAAAACAGCATGTCGTTGGGATCGAGCTGACTATTCACAATCTACTGGGAAAAAGGCAGTTGATGCAGCAACGTAACATTGATGACCGCTTAGCCATTATAGAAGGCTTGCGTACTCAATCCGATCCTAGTGCACATCAGGTCGCAAAACAAATAGCACAAGCCATTGAAAATTAAAAAAGAAAGGTAAAAACATTATGAATAATCCTACTATTAATGACTTATCTGAAACTTGTAGTGCAATTGTGTCGCAGCAGGCGCCGCTTCACGTTGTAGAGGCGGCTTTACAAGCAGCTGAGACAGAAAATAAAGAAATTGGTCAGCACTATGCTAAATATCTTTGTGACCGAGCGGTTATTACTACTATAGCCGAACCAAAACTTGAGGTATTTGCTTCTTACATGAAACAACACGGCTATACGGTATTAACTTATGACGAACTACAGCAATTGAAACAGCGTTACCCATATCACTGGTCTTTAGAGCTCAATCAGGATGGGTCGGGTGAAATTAAAGATCCTAAAGCCGATTTTCATAAATCATTTAAATTCGTGAAAGAACTGCTAGCATAGCGCTTGAACGACGACTGCGTATTTTCGTCCATGGAGATCACCCAATAACGGCGTTTTTCAAGGCAGTGATCTCCATCGTGGTAATACGCAAGGGTTATTGGTATAAGAAAATATAACCGGAAATGCGTTATCATCTTGCATTGTTATAATATTAGCCTGTAAGTCTAGTAAATAGCTTTCGTTATTTTTCCAGCATATTGGTCCAAAATCAGCGTAACCTGTATTTTTAGAAAAATCCCATGATAAATTTGTATTATTGCCTTTGGCAGGATCGTTATTGACTTTTGTATGTTTCCAAAATATACCTTCATCTATTCCTCTTACTTCACATGTTCCTCCAGTATTAAGACCAATTAGTGTCAGATTTGCCTCTGGTTTGATTCCCTGAAACGCTGTAGGTTTTCCTTTTTCATCAAACGCTATAGGGTTATTGAATATAATATCACCTATTATTTCTAACTTGATTGTTGGATTACCGGGTGATGTTGGACCATAATCGCATTGACTAGGAGTTCCTGGTTCAGGATTTGCTCTATTCAAGCAAACGATTACCGATTGCGTTTTTGGGTTCTTTACATGAGTTGGTGCATGGTTCTTCATTGTGTGAGGCTGAAAATATTGAAAAGGATTTTCAAGGTTTGTCAGTGTATTTGACTTAACTAATACTGGGCCACTAGTGAGAGGTTTCCCGTTTTTTTCCCTTGGAAAGCAGCAACAGATTGAATAAATCCAAGTTTCTTCAAGTCAGCAAGATTATATCCCCCAGTGCTTATTGAAAAATCTCGTATTTCTGTGTCTCTTGCATTTCCATTTGTGCGTATGAGTGTTTTTTTGATCTTCCCATTTTTGTCTGTGCTAAAAATGGAGAGAATCGATGTCTGTTTAGTCTCAGTTTTAATGGTATCTAGGGGCTGCTGACGTTTTGAGAGGGCTTATTGAACAGCATGATGATTGGGTATAATTGCTTTCGCCAAAAACCAACCATGCCTTACCATCATGCCGAGAACCATGTTATCAAAACCCCTATGGAATACGCTAGCTGTATTCATGCAACATAGTGGGCTTATTTATCACAAAGAAGAACATCACCTGACCTTTGAAGGGAGCCTTTACCGCATGAGAACCGGTTGTCCCTGGCGGGATTTACCGCCTGAATTTGGGAAATGGAATACCGTCTTTCGACGTTTTAATGAATGGGCAAAGAAAGATATTTTTAATTTAATATTTAAATTGTTATCTGAATATTCTGATACAGAGTGGCTGTTCATTGATGGGAGTATTGTGCAGGCTCATCAACACAGTGCAGGCGCGGCTTCTAAAGAAAATGAATCGATAGGAAAAAGTCGGGATGGATGGTCAACCAAGATCCATTTGGCCGTGGACAGTGACGGTTTACCTGTGCATTTTGAGCTTTCCGGTGGTCAAACACACGACATCGTTCATGCTGAAAGTCTGGTGTCTCAGTCACCGCCATCGGATTTTGTGATTGCGGATAAAGGTTACGATAGCGAAGCTTTCAGGCTTATCGTGAGACAACAAGGCGCAACGCCGGTCATTCCCTACAAGAAAAACCGTCGAAAGGCCGATAAGCATGTTGATACATGTTTATATCGTTACCGCCACTTGGTGGAAAATGTGTTTGCCAGAATTAAACATTTTCGTGCAATAGCAACAAGATACGATAAGTTGGAACGTAATTACGCCAGTATGCTGGCTCTGGGTTTTATCATTATCTGGTTGCCTATGTGGGCTGAATAAATTATGTACCCGAAAGGTAAACAGCCCCTAGTAAGAGGAGGAAAATATATGGAATTAAAAACTTGATCTGAAACTAATTTAACCCGAATTCTGTTTAAGCCGTCACTGAAAAATCGTCTTCCGAATAGAAAACTTTCAGTGATGGTTTCTTCCATTTAAGGCAATAAGCCATCAAACCGCCTAAAACGGTCAACATAAATCCCGTTATACTTCGGTGGCGAGAATGCGCTATTTGAGAAATGGTTTTTAATTGCCCATTAATCGTTTTGATGATGAAACGCCTTGATAACATTATCTTATCCCACTCAGCCAGCAGCTGGGCTTTCATATTTCGGCGCTTTTGGGTGACGAAAGTGACACCGGTTTTGCCTAAATCGTCTGCCAGTTCCTGACTGAGATAACCTTTATAGCCGTAAAGCGAACCCGTTAATTCTGTTGTTAATTCGCGAACAGGTTCCCGAACATCCACATTACCGGCAGTGATTTTAAGCGCCAGACCATCCCATTGAATTTTTTCCGCGCTTGGCTATCCCCGCAAAGACCTTATGTCGAGGAATGCGAATGTTATGGCAGACATTCAAACGGGTGGAATCAATAAAAGCAATGCCTGTGGGTTTTCCTTTTAATTGCGTCAGATAGCTGCATAGTGGCACCAAAACGGAAGGGGCCACACTGACAAAACGGGGATAGTTGAGTAAGGTGGGAAAATCGTTGTGGTGATATTTCCAAATATGTTCTAAATAAAAATGTTTAAAATCCCGGTGATGCGACCGATGAAAAAGGATCAAAATGGTCATGATTTCACTGGGAAACATGTGACCTTGTCGGCGGCGTAAACGATGCCCGCTATCGAGACAAAATTGTTCCCATTGAAGGATGAAAAAACGGCAAAAATCATCGACATCACAGAAAATTTCAACTAAGTTGTCCATAGCCTGTTCCACCTCGGAGCTATTTCGGCATGCACCAAAACACTGCTCCTGGAACAGGCTTCATGTCAATTTCTTATCCAGAATTCGGGTAATTTAGAATCTTTGGAGAATGCTATTCTGGGAAGGCCAAAATAATTTGCTGGCTCTGTAGGCGAGTTTTCTAATTCAACCGGTTTTCTGCTCTCAACTTTTAGCTTTTTCATAAGCTCTATATCTTTAAAAATATCAGAATGTTTCTGCTTTGTAGTACCATGTGAATGTAATAATGCGATATTGGTCATTACCTGCTGGTACGTGCAGTTTTTCTGTTGTGTAAAATATTTTTACACAATTATTGTTGGACTGTGTAACTTAAGATACTAAGTCGTTTAGCTGAGTTTGAAGAGATTTATTGTTAAGAGGGAAGTTTAGTTCTCTAGCTGCGTGTCATTATGCTATCTGAATGACAGCTAAATGGTGGTGATCTCACTGTTAATGCAAAGTTAATAATAATATTTTCTTAAGGATCAAAATAAGAAGCTAATTTTAAAAGCCATTTCACAGCAATATAGAAATCAATATTTATCTAAATAAACAAATAATTAACAATATATCAACCAAAATGAAATAATAGACAAAGTAATTAACACTAACCAGAAAAAGATACCTAAAATCAAGTTATTACTATAGCATTATTGTTTTAATTTGCTTAAATTGACTTGGATCAAGTTAATTCCCATTAAACAATGACCGCAATTCTTGACCTATATTCAGAATTCTAATCTGAATCACGTAAAACCTATTTATTGTATGGGAATATAAGCGTACTATACTATTAGTCTAATTAGTTTTTAATTTACTTGGTTATGAGTTGTTATTTTAAAGGCATTTATTGCTGGTAGTTACGAGGCTTCCACATGAGTACTTTGAGAAAAGTGCTTATATGAAGTCAGGTTGCCGCAAGTCGGTGTCTTCCTGCTAGGAGCAAGGAGTCAAGATGTTTGATATTGTCGAACTGTCACGATTACAGTTTGCCTTAACTGCAATGTATCACTTTCTATTCGTTCCACTAACGCTTGGTATGGCGTTTTTGCTGGCGATCATGGAAACGGTATATGTGCTCTCTGGTAAACAAATTTATAAAGATATGACAAAATTCTGGGGCAAGTTATTTGGTATTAACTTTGCTCTGGGGGTTGCAACAGGGTTGACTATGGAGTTCCAGTTCGGGACTAACTGGTCATATTTCTCTCACTATGTCGGTGACATTTTCGGTGCGCCTCTGGCGATTGAAGGCCTGATGGCGTTCTTCCTGGAGTCTACATTCGTAGGCTTGTTCTTCTTCGGTTGGGATCGTCTCAGTAAGACACAACATCTGGCGGTAACTTGGTTGGTCGCATTAGGATCTAACTTCTCTGCACTTTGGATTTTGGTTGCTAACGGTTGGATGCAAAACCCAATTGCTTCTGATTTCAACTTTGAAACCATGCGTATGGAGATGGTAAGTTTCTCTGAACTGGTGCTGAACCCGGTTGCTCAGGTGAAATTTGTTCATACCGTTGCCGCGGGTTATGTGACAGGGGCGATCTTCGTTCTCGGTGTCAGCTCTTACTACCTGCTTAAAGGCCGTGATATTCCATTTGCTAAGCGTTCATTTGCGATTGCTTCAAGTTTTGGTATCGCCGCTGTGCTGTCTGTTATTGTGTTGGGTGATGAATCTGGTTACGAAATGGGCGACGTACAGAAGACTAAGCTGGCCGCCATCGAAGCTGAATGGGAAACTCAGCCACCTCCGGCAGCCTTTACACTGATAGGTATCCCGGATCAGGATAAAATGGAAAACAAATATGCCATTCAGATCCCTTATCTTATGGGGCTGATTGCTACCCGTTCTGTTGATACTCCGGTCATTGGTCTGCGTGATTTGATGGACCAGCACGAGCAGCGTATTCGTAATGGTATAAAGGCTTATCATCTGTTGGAAGAGTTGCGTGCAGGTAACACCGACCCGACTGTTCGTATTGCATTCAATGAGAATAAACAAGATCTGGGTTATGGCATGTTGCTGAAACGTTATACCAGCAAAGTGACTGATGCCAGTGAAGAACAAATCAAAGCAGCCGCAAAAGATTCTATTCCTCGTGTTGCGCCGCTCTATTTTGCATTCCGTATCATGGTTGCGGCCGGCTTCCTGATGTTATTGTTGATCGGTCTGGCGTTTTGGAGTGTTATCCGTGGCCGCATTGGTAAACAAAAATGGTTACTGCGCGCCGCCCTGTACAGTATTCCATTGCCGTGGATTGCCATAGAATCAGGTTGGTTTGTGGCGGAATATGGTCGTCAACCGTGGGCGATTGGTGAAGTTCTGCCAACGGCGGTGGCGAGTTCCAATTTAACTGCCGGCGATATCTTGTTCTCTATGGCGCTGATTTGTGGCCTTTATACCTTATTCCTGATTGCAGAAATGTTTTTGATGTTCAAATTTGCCCGCCTTGGCCCAAGTAGCCTGAAAACGGGTCGTTACCATTTTGAACAGAAAACAACTTCAGCACCCGATGCTCAGTAAACAGGAGTCCACTTATGTTTGATTATGAAGTACTACGATTTATATGGTGGCTACTGATTGGTGTATTGCTAATCGGTTTTGCGGTAACTGATGGTTTTGATATGGGAGTCGGTATCCTATTACGTATCATCGGCAAAAACGATACTGAGCGTCGCATCATGATTAACTCAGTGGCGCCGCATTGGGATGGTAACCAGGTTTGGCTGATTACTGCCGGTGGAGCGCTGTTCGCCGCATGGCCGATGGTTTATGCCGCGGCATTCTCTGGCTTCTATGTTGCTATGATCCTGGTGTTATCTGCGTTGTTCTTTCGTCCGGTTGGTTTTGATTACCGCTCCAAATTGGAAAGCCGCAAGTGGCGTAACATGTGGGATTGGGGAATATTTGTCGGTAGCTTTGTTCCACCATTAGTTATCGGTGTGGCATTCGGTAATTTATTACAGGGGGTGCCGTTTAACGTTGATTCCCAACTCCGTCTGTTCTATACCGGCTCCTTTTTTGGATTGCTCAACCCGTACGGTTTATTGGCGGGAATTATCAGCTTGATGATGATTGTGACTCAGGGGGCAACTTATCTGCAAATGCGTACTACGGGTGAGCTACGTCTGCGTTCTCGTGTCGCAACTTATCTCTGTGCGCTGGTGACAATGGTGGCTTTCCTGTTGGCAGGTGTATGGCTGATTTATGGTATTGATGGCTATGTTGTGACTGGCGGTTTGGATACAATGGCTCAGTCTAATCCGTTACATAAAGAAGTCGCTCATCAGGCGGGTGCCTGGTTGACTAACTTTAACAACTATCCGTGGTTGTGGGTACTACCGGCACTGGGTGTGGCTTCGCCTTTGCTGACGATGCTGATGACGCGTATGAATAAAGCTGGGTGGGCGTTCCTGTTCTCTTCACTGACAATTGCTGGCATCATTCTGGCCTGCGGTGTAACGATGTTCCCATTTGTGATGCCTTCAATCACTGATCCTAACGTCAGCCTGACGATGTGGGATGCCACTTCAAGCCTGATGACGCTGCGTGTCATGTCTGTAGTTGCATTGATTTTTGTCCCAATTGTTCTAGGATATACCATTTGGTGTTACTACAAAATGTTTGGGCGTTTGGATAAAAGCTTTATTGAAGATAACAAACATTCACTGTACTAAGGAGCATAAAGCATGTGGTATTTTGCTTGGATTCTCGGAACGCTCTTGGCGTGTAGTTTCGCTATAATCGCAGCCTTGGCGCTTGAGCATAATGAAGAAGAAAAAGCCGCTAAAAATGGCGAGAAGTCGTGTTGATAGATAAATATTATCGGCTAATGGATAAAGGTCCTGTACGGGGCCTTATCCTTATTATGGCATTAGTGTTTGCGGCTTGTGTATTCTGGGACCCTACTCGTTTTGCGGCTAACACCAGTTCATTGCAGATTTGGCAAAGTATTTTGCTAATATGGTCTGTATGTACAGGTGTGACTTTCGGGGTGGGTTTTCAGCCAAGAAATATTGTCTGGCGTATCTTTTTCTCTCCTCTGCCGGCATTCTTGATTTTGATTTGGGGTTTGTATCATTTCTTTGTGCGTTAATTTTGCATGTTATGGGGCTTTTAACCCATAAATTTTTTATTTGCACATTATTCCAAAGCCGCATTGTCTTAAGTATAGTGGCAGCGTTAATTCGCCTTATGTAGGATTGAAAGTGAGTAATACGTTGTTCCGGTGGCCCATTCGTATTTATTACGAAGATACAGATGTGAGTGGGATAGTTTATAATGGCCGTTATGTTGTCTTTTATGAAAGAGCACGTACTGAGATGTTACGTCAGCATGGAATTCATCAACAGAGTTTACTTGATGAACAAATTGCCTTTGTTGTTCGGCGTATGATGGTTGATTACCGTGCTCCGGCCCGGCTTGATGATATGTTGGAGGTGCAGAGTGAAATTACGGATATTCGTAGAGCGTTTTTGACATTTATTCAACGCATTGTTGATGGAAATGGAACAATTATTAACAGCGCAGAAGTTTTAGTCGCCTGCGTGAATACATCTCAAATGAAGCCAATTGCGCTTCCAAAGTCTATTGTCGCGGAGTTTAAGCAGTGACTGACATGAACATTCTAGATTTATTCCTGAAAGCGGGCCTTTTGGTGCAGCTGATCATGCTTATTTTGATCTGCTTTTCCGTTGCTTCATGGGCGATCATTATTCAAAGGACCAAAATTCTCAATGCAGCAACTCGAGAAGCGGAAGCGTTTGAAGATAAATTCTGGTCGGGTATTGAATTATCACGCTTATATAAGGAAAGTCAGTCGCGTCGAGATTCTTTAGGTGGAACAGAACAAATTTTTTATTCTGGATTTAAAGAATTTGCCCGTCTGCGCCATGCAAATAATCATGCTCCAGAAGCGGTAGTAACAGGGGCTTCGCGTGCAATGCGTATCTCAATGAATCGTGAATTGGAATCGCTGGAAAGTCATATTCCATTCTTGGGGACAGTTGGCTCAATTAGTCCATATATCGGTCTATTTGGTACAGTTTGGGGGATCATGCATGCATTTATCGCGTTAGGTGCGGTAAAACAGGCCACTCTCCAAATGGTAGCGCCGGGTATTGCAGAAGCGTTGATTGCAACGGCGATTGGTCTGTTTGCGGCGATTCCGGCAGTTATGGCATACAACCGCTTGAATCAGCGTGTTAATAAGCTGGAGCAAAATTACGATAACTTTATGGAAGAGTTTTTGGCTATTTTGCATCGTCAGGCTTTCGCTGCTGAAAATAAAGCAGAGAACAAATAGTAGGAGAGGCTATGGCACGCACTCGTAGTCGCAAGCGTGAGCTGAAATCCGAAATCAATATCGTTCCCTTACTGGACGTATTGCTGGTTCTGTTGCTTATTTTTATGGCAACAGCGCCGATTATCACTCAAAGTGTAGAGGTTGATCTGCCGGATGCGGTAGATTCTAAAACGGTTTCTAACTCTGATAATCCACCGGTAATCGTGGAGGTTTCTGGTGTTGGTCAGTACACCATGATAGTTAACCATGAACGATTGGAATTATTGCCTGAGCTGCAGATTATTGCGGAAGCGCAGGCACGAATAAAAGAGAATCCAAAAACCGTTTTCTTGATCGGTGGTTCGAAAGAAGTGCCTTACGATGAGATTATTAAGGCACTCAACATGCTGCATCAGGCAGGTGTGAAATCCGTTGGCTTAATGACTCAGCCTATCTGAGTTTGGCCGGCAGTTGCTGTTATTTGAAGATCTTGGATATCGAGCGTGGGAAAGACAAACGGGCAAAACAATAAATTAAATCGCGCTGTTATCGTTTCGGTTGTGTTGCATATTATTTTGATTGGGTTACTTATTTGGGGTTCCCTGACACGAAAAACTGAAATGGGTGGTGGTGGTCAGGATGGTTCTGTTATTGATGCTGTTATGGTCGATTCGAATGCGGTAGTACAACAGTACAATCAACAGCAACAACAACAGGCTGATGCTAAGCGTGCAGAACAGTTACGAAAGAAGAAAGCCGAACAGCAGAGCGCTGAATTAAGGGAAAAACAGGCTGAAGAACAGGAACGTTTAAAAGCGGTAGAAGAAGAGCGAATTAAAGCGCAACAGGCAGCGGAAGAACAGAAAAAGCAGGCTGTAGAGGCAGCAAACAAAGCCCGTGAAGAGCAAAAACAGGCAGAAGAAGCTGCGGCAAAGGCTAAGGCTGAAAAAGAAAAACTGATTAAAGAGCAGGCTGAGGCACAGAAGAAAGCCGAAGCTGAAGCTAAGAAAGCGGCTGCTGCTAAACAAAAAGCTGTGGAAGAAGCGAAAACCAAAGCAGAAGCTGAGGCTAAAGCAGAAGCCAAAGCTGAGGCAGATGCAAAGGCTAAAGCCAAGGCCGAAGCTGACGCTAAGAAAAAAGCTGCTGCGCAAGCCGCTAAACAGGAAAGTGAAGTTGATGACTTACTGGGTGGCTTAACTTCCAATGCACCGAAACAGCAGGGAGGGGCTTCTGCCGCCGGTAAAGGTGGCGGTAAGAAAAGTGGCGCTTCAAATGCTGACATTAATAACTATCTGGGGCAGATCCAGATAGCGATACAGAATAAGTTTTACGATCCAAGCATGTATCGTGGGCGTACCTGTGCATTACGGATTAAACTTGCTCCTGATGGCTTGTTAATTGATGTAAAGTCAGAGGGGGGAGACCAGGCGTTGTGCCAAGCGGCGGTAGCGGCGGCTAAACAAGCGAAAATTCCGAAACCGCCAAGCAAGGAGGTTTATGAAGCGTTTAAAAACGCGCTGCTTGATTTCAAACCTCAATAAAGTTGTTATTTAGAAGTTGTTAATAACAAACAAAACCATTCAATGTTATTAAGCTATCTGGTTTTGTTTGTTGACGTTTGTTAATATTCTGCGAATTATTGCGACTATTCCATCGTGATAAGGGAGAGATTAATGAGGCAGGCTTTTAAAGTAGTACTAGGCATTTTAATGTTGTGGGCCACGGTTGCTTACGCAGAAGTTCGTATCGAGATCACCCAAGGTGTCGATTCTGCACGTCCTATTGGCGTTGTCCCCTTTAAATGGACTGGAGCGGGTAATGCACCGGAAGAGATAGGGGTGATCGTTGGCGCTGATCTTCGCAACAGCGGTAAATTTAACCCTATTGATATCGGCCGTATGCCACAGCAACCAACGACGGCATCTGAGGTAACACCTGCTGCATGGTCGGCGTTGGGGATTGACGCTGTTGTTGTTGGGCAGATTCAACCAAGCGCAGATGGTGGTTTTTTGATCTCTTATCAGTTGGTTGATACTTCGAGTGCTCCGGGTACAGTACTTGCTCAGGATCAGTTTAAAGTGACCAAACAATGGTTGCGTTATGCTGCGCATACAGCCAGTGATCAAGTATTTGAAAAACTGACGGGCATCAAAGGCGCATTCCGTACTCGCCTGGCTTACATTGTAAAGACTAATGGCGGTAAATATCCGTATGAACTGCGTGTATCTGATTACGATGGTTACAACCAGTTCACTGTTCACCGTTCGCCAGAACCGTTGATGTCGCCGGCATGGTCTCCTGATGGCGCCAAACTGGCTTATGTGACATTTGAAAGTGGCCATTCTGCCTTGGTTATTCAAACTTTGGCGAGTGGTGAAGTACGTCAGGTTGCTTCCTTCCCGCGTCATAACGGTGCACCTGCATTTTCCCCTGATGGCAGTAAATTGGCATTTGCTCTGTCTAAATCGGGTAGTTTGAATCTTTACGTGATGGATTTGAGTTCGTCTCAGATTCGTCAGGTTACAGATGGCCGCAGTAACAATACTGAGCCAAGTTGGATGCCGGATAGCCAGACTTTGGTTTATACCTCTGATCAGGGTGGCCGTCCACAGTTATACAAAATCGATATTAATGGCGGTGCTCCGCAACGCCTCACTTGGGAAGGCACACAAAACCAGGATGCTGATGTAAGCGCAGATGGCAATTTTGTGGTGATGGTCAGCTCAGAGAGTGGTAAGCAGCACATAGCTAAACAAGATCTGGCAACGGGAGCCGTTCAAATTTTGACGGACACGTTCCTGGATGAAACGCCGAGTATCGCACCTAACGGCACTATGGTGATTTATAGCTCCACCCAAGGGTTGGGGACTGTATTGCAGCTAGTTTCGACTGACGGGCGTTTCAAAGCGCGTCTTCCGGCAACCGATGGACAGGTAAAATTTCCTGCCTGGTCGCCGTATCTGTGATGCATAATAATATGTATGGCAAATTTTAAAAGGATCAAAGAGATGCAACTGAACAAAGTGCTAAAAGGGCTGATGTTAGCTTTACCAGTTATGGCCGTAGCAGCGTGTAGTTCTAACAAGAATGCTGATAACGATCAGACTGGTGTAGGCACTGTTAACGAAACTAATGCGGGTCTGTCAGCAGAGGAATTAGCTCGTCAGCAAATGCAAGAGCTACAAAACAACAACATCGTATATTTCGGTTTTGACAAATACGACATCAACTCAGATTTTACTCAGCTGCTAGACGCTCACGCGGCATTCCTGCGCAACAACCCATCTTACAAAGTTGTTGTAGAAGGTCATGCTGACGAACGTGGTACTCCTGAGTACAACATCGCATTAGGTGAACGCCGTGCTAATGCAGTGAAAATGTACCTGCAAGGCAAAGGTGTTTCCGGTGAGCAAATCTCTATCGTCTCTTACGGTAAAGAAAAACCTGCTGTACTGGGTCACGACGAAGCCGCCTATGCTAAAAACCGTCGCGCAGTACTGGCATACTAAGAGTAGTTCATGAACAGTAACTTCAGACATCATTTTTTGGGTCTGTCGTTATTGGTTGGCGTAGCGGTTCCTTGGGCCGCTATTGCCCAAGCGCCAATCAGTAATGTCGGATCGGGTTCTACCGATGAGCGCCTTACCCAACTAGAGCGTATTTCCAATGCTCACAGTCAGCTATTAACGCAGCTCCAGCAACAACTGGCTGATTCTCAACGTGATATTGACATGCTTCGAGGGCAGATTCAGGAGAATCAGTATCAGCTCAATCAGATTATAGAGCGGCAGAAGGATATTTATCAGCAACTGGAAGGGGCTACCAGTTCTGAGGGGAGTAAACCTACCGCAAATACAGCTTCTTCAACGGCAAGTAATAATAGTAGCAATCAGGCATCATCATCTGTCGGCACGGGCAGTGAGAAGGGTGATTATGATGCTGCTGTTCATTTGGCGGTGAATACCAAAGAGTACGATAAAGCGATTATAGCCTTTCAGCGTTTCGTAAAGAGTTATCCAAAATCGAGTTATATGCCCAATGCTAATTACTGGTTAGGGCAACTTCATTATAACAAGGGTAAGAAAGACGAAGCCGCTTATTATTTTGCTACGGTAGTAAAAGAGTATCCAAAGTCGCAGAAGAGTGGTGAATCGCTTTATAAGGTTGGTTTAATCATGCAGGACAAGGGCCAGAAGGATAAAGCAAGATCGGTTTATCAACAGGTCATGAAACAATATCCTGGTTCGAATGCAGCTAAATTGGCGGAGAAAAAGCTTTCTACGCTGTAATTATTGGCCCCGGAAGGGTGTAGTAATACATTTTCGGGGTTGGTTGAGCATTTAATAAGCATTTAAACGTAATTTTTAAAAATAATCATTGCGTGGCGTGGAGAAATCAGTAATATATGCCGCCGTTGCCGAGAGAAGTCACAAGATGGGTCGTTAGCTCAGTCGGTAGAGCAGTTGACTTTTAATCAATTGGTCGCAGGTTCGAATCCTGCACGACCCACCATCTTAAGGCTTCATTCAAAAACAAATCCCCTAGATGGGTCGTTAGCTCAGTCGGTAGAGCAGTTGACTTTTAATCAATTGGTCGCAGGTTCGAATCCTGCACGACCCACCATCTTAAAGCTTCATTCAAAAGCAAATCTCCT
>NZ_JBHFKV010000026.1:0-68921 GCF_042879355.1 Photorhabdus sp. RM71S
TGGCGGGTAGGAATGACAGGCGTGTTTGCCTGATGGGAGCGGTATGAGTCGAGAGGCTCACGTACCGTTCTGCGAGAGGCTGCGGGGGTAGTTCCTGTGGCCTACTCAACCCATCCATGATCAGTTAAAGAATATTTCTCAGATAGAGCACTCACGACACCGTAGTCTACAGGGATTCATGTTGAATGTGTTAGGAGGGCTAATCGCTTATTGTTTCAAAGAGAACAAACCGTCACTGAATATCTCCCGCTCAGAAATGGACATATTAGTGACGGCTTAACCAGAACTCAGGTTATTTAATAAATCCTGTCATCCCAAATACTATAACCGCCAGTACCTGCGATAAGGTGATTCCAGGTAATGTTTGTATATTTTAACGAAATACTTTCCTGTGGTGGAAGCTCATTATGATTCAATGAATGTGGATGTAAGACACTTATTTCAGTGATTGTGGCGCCAGTGATCTTTATATTGTAATAACGTTCTTGAGCACCATTTGAGTTAGTTCGGTAAAAATCAATAGAGCATTCAAGAGACTCATTATCAGAAATAGCCACACCGAGTAATGGTGATGATTTGTCGATAGGTTTTTGGATAATAATGGGTTGATGATCGACATTTTGAGCCCGTGTTATCGCATGGCTTAAGCTATAAACTAATATCTGATCAAGATGGTTTGCTTGATATTTATTACCAATAGAATCAACAGAAGAACATCCAGCCGATATTAATCCCTGTTTTTTCCCCTTTATTGTCATGTAAATCATGTCAGCCATATTTATATCCTTAGATTATATTTAAGTGATGTTTTACAGAGACATTAAATAAATTACACTTTATCTATTGGAAATAACAGATAAAAAAAGCGCCCATAGAGAATCAATATGAGCGCTTATTTCAGTTGATAATAATATCAATTAGATATCAATATTGGCTGCTTTCAGGGCATTCTCTTCAATAAATGCTCGACGAGGTTCAACAGCATCACCCATCAGAGTTGTAAACAGTTGGTCAGTTGCAATGGCATCTTTTACTGTTACACGCATCATGCGGCGGGTTTCTGGGTTCATGGTAGTTTCCCATAACTGTTCAGGGTTCATTTCTCCCAAGCCTTTATAACGCTGTATAGACAATCCACGGCGAGACTCTTTAGTCAACCAGTTTAGCGCTTGTTCAAAGCTGCTAACCGATTGGCGTCGTTCACCACGTTCGATATAAGCGCTTTCTTCGATCAAGTTACGAAGTTTATCGCCTAGCTGAGTGATACGGTGATATTCGCCACCGTGGACAAAATCGAAGTCCAACAGATAATCAGTATCAACACCATGTGTACGAACACACAGAATCGGTTCGTACATTTGGCGCTCACGATTTTCATGGAGGCGATAACTGTAGCTGCTGCCGTTTTGTTCACTGTCATTCAGACGGGTGACCAGCATTTCAATCCATTCTTCAACTTTCGTCTTATCAGACAATACTTCTTCGGTCAGTTTCGGATGATAAATTAGGCTATTTAATAAACTTAGCGGATACAGACGTTCCATGCGTTTAATGATTTTTTGAACACCATTAAATTCGGTCACCAATTTTTCCAGCGGTTCGCCTCTCAGGGCTGGCGTGTGCTCATTGGTGTAAAGTGAAGCGCCATCTAGTGCAATGGATAGTTGGTATTCATCCATTGCTTCATCATCTTTAATATATTGTTCTTGTTTGCCTTTTTTGACTTTATACAACGGTGGTTGAGCAATAAATACATGACCACGTTCAATGATTTCTGGCATTTGACGATAGAAGAAAGTCAGCAATAGGGTACGAATATGAGAACCATCGACGTCCGCATCCGTCATGATGATAATGCTGTGGTAACGCAGCTTATCTGGGTTATATTCGTCACGGCCAATTCCACAGCCCAATGCAGTGATCAGGGTCGCGACTTCTTGAGAAGAGAGCATTTTATCGAAACGTGCTTTTTCGACATTCAGGATTTTGCCTTTTAGCGGCAAAATTGCCTGATTTTTGCGGTTACGGCCCTGTTTTGCCGAACCGCCCGCAGAGTCCCCTTCCACTAAGTAGAGTTCAGAAAGTGCGGGATCACGTTCCTGACAATCAGCCAGTTTGCCTGGCAGTCCAGCCAGATCAAGAGCACCTTTACGACGTGTCATTTCACGTGCTTTACGGGCTGCTTCACGGGCACGGGCAGCGTCGATAATTTTACCAACGACGGTTTTAGCGTCATTTGGGTTTTCCAGCAGGTATTCCACCAGCTTCTCGTTCATCAGTGTTTCAACCGCCGTTTTCACCTCGGAAGAAACCAGTTTATCTTTGGTCTGAGAAGAGAATTTTGGATCAGGTACTTTAACAGAAATAACTGCGACCAAACCTTCACGTGCATCATCGCCGGTGGCGCTGACTTTAGATTTCTTGTTGTACCCTTCTTTATCCATGTAACTATTAAGGGTACGTGTCATCGCAGTGCGGAAGCCAACTAAGTGAGTTCCCCCATCGCGTTGTGGGATATTATTGGTAAAGCAGTAAATATTTTCCTGGAAACCATCATTCCATTGCATTGAAATTTCAACGCCGATGCCATCTTTTTCTGTAGAAAAATAGAAAACATTTGGATGAATGGGTGTTTTGTTTTTATTTAGGAACTCAACAAACGCTTTAATTCCACCTTCATAATGGAAGTGGTCTTCTATATTAGTGCGCTTATCAATAAGACGGATGGATACACCGGAATTCAGGAAGGATAGTTCACGCAGGCGTTTAGCCAGAATGTCGTGCTGGAATTCTGTGTTATTACGGAAAGTATCCATGCTCGGCCAGAAGCGGACACGGGTACCTGTTTGTTCAGTTTCTCCAACGACTTTCAGTGGGCTTTGTGGCACACCAAGGTGATAAGTCTGTTCATGAACTTTACCGTCACGGCGGATAACCAATTCCAGCTTTTCAGACAAGGCGTTAACAACAGAAACCCCTACGCCGTGCAAACCGCCGGAGACCTTATAAGAGTTATCATCGAATTTACCCCCCGCATGCAGCACCGTCATAATAACTTCGGCTGCTGAAACACCTTCTTCTTCGTGTATACCGGTAGGAATACCGCGGCCATCATCCTGTACGGAGACTGAGTTATCAGCATGGATAGTGACGATAACTTCACTACAGTGGCCTGCGAGGGCTTCGTCGATAGCGTTGTCGACAACCTCGAAGACCATGTGGTGTAAGCCGGTACCATCGTCTGTATCACCGATATACATGCCCGGACGTTTACGAACCGCATCCAGCCCTTTTAATACCTTGATACTTGAGGAGTCATATGTATTCGACATCAACGTTTCTCGCTCATTTTTAATCCTGTGGTTGAACCTCTATTTTGCCATTTTCCACGCGAAACATCTTGCTATTTCCATCAAGCATGTCTGTTATTTGGTCAGGATTTATCGCACTGACAAATACCTGAGCTTGCGTGGATTTTAGACGAGCGGCCAGCAACTGACGGCGGCCGGCATCCAGTTCGGAGGCAAAATCATCAAGCAGATACAGACATTGTTGTCCGCTCTGTCGGGTGAAATATTCACCCTGTGCTAGCCGCAGTGCGCACATCAGTAACTTTAATTGACCGCGGGATAGCATATCTTCTACTGGTGTTCCTTCTGCACGAATGCGCAGATCTGCCTTGTGTGGGCCGGAAGCTGTATAGGTTAACGTTCTGTCACGCTCAAATTGGCGCTCCAGTAATTCAGCATAATCACTCTCTTTGTCCCATCCCTGTTGAAAAGAGAAACTCAATGTAAATTCGGGTAAGAACTGCTTACAGGTATTCGTGATATCCTGAGTGATGTTTGTAACATATTCACCACGCCACTGATTTATTTGGTTAGCGAGTGGTACCAATTCCTGATCCCAAGGCCGTATCTGGCTGTAGCGGGTAACTTGTCGTAGTGCTGCATTGCGTTGTTTGAGTAGCCGTTTTAAGTTTACCCATGCAGAAAAAAAGCGTGGCTCATTGTGAAAGCACCCCCAGTCAATAAAAGCCCGTCGATACTTTGGCCCGCCATTTAACAGGGTAAACCCTTCTGGAGTAATAAGCTGCATAGGTAACATCTTGGCCAGTTCTGCAATTTTACAGCCATCACTACCATCAATTCTGACTTTACTGTCGCCATTACGGTTTTTACTCAGACCGATAGACCGTTCCCGCTCATTCTCCTGTTGTCCTAACCGCCCATGCAGAACGAACTCATCGCAGTCATGACGGATTACCCGTCCTGCTTGAATACTACGAAAAGAGCGCCCGTGACCCAGCGTATAAATCGCTTCCAGTACGCTGGTTTTGCCGCTGCCATTAGATCCAACCAGAAAGTTAAATCCGGTAGCTAGAGGCAAATCAGCGGCGGCGATATTACGAAAACCGCGGATAAGTAAACGCGTGAGAGTCATATACCTGAAATAAAAATCCGGTTACAGGCGCATTGGCATCACGACATAAGCCGCATTGTGGTTTGCACAGTCTTCTATCTGAACACTGGAAATAGCATCAGTCAGTAGTAAACGGACCTCTTCACATCTTAGTGTATTGAGAACATCTAGCACGTAACTGACATTAAAGCCTATTTCCATTTCAGCACCTTGGTAGCTGACATCTACAATCTCTTCGGCTTCTTCCTGTTCAGGGTTATTTGCTGTGATTTTTAGCTGGTTTTCACTGAAATAAAGGCGAACTCCGCGAAATTTCTCATTAGAGAGAATAGCTGCGCGTGAAAAAGCCTGTTTCAGCATATCGCAATTAGCTTCCAGAGTTTTATCCGGGTTCTTTGGTAATACGCGACGATAATCAGGAAAACGTCCATCCACCAATTTAGAGGTGAAAATAAAGTCGCCAACGTGGGCACGAATATTGTTACTGCCGATTTGTAACTGTAGCGGAGTATCGCCACCATCCAGCAATCTCATTAGTTCAATAACGCCTTTACGTGGCACGATGACCGAATGGGAAGGCAGCTTTTGACCAATTCCCATAGAACAGACTGCCAGACGGTGACCATCTGTTGCAACTGTACGCAGCTCTTCTCCTTCGGTTTCAAACAACATACCGTTGAGGTAATAGCGGACATCCTGGTGAGCCATTGAGAACTGAGTTGATTCAATAAGGCGCTTCAGTGTGGCTTGTGGCAGTGAAAACTCCACCTCACTTTGCCAGTCATCAAGATTTGGAAAATCAGAAGCGGGCAGTGTGGAAAGTGAGAAACGGCTGCGACCAGAACGCACCAATAGGCGGTCGCCATCCAGTTCTACACTGATCTCGGCCCCATCTGGCAAACCTCGCCAGATATCAAAGAATTTACGTGCCGGTACCGTGGTTGCACCTTCTTCGTGTGGCAATGAAAGCGTGACTCTTGCCATCATTTCCATTTCTAAATCTGTGCCGGTCAGCAACAGGGAACCTTCTGTAACCTGTAGTAATAAATTACCAAGAATAGGCAGAGTAGGACGCCCACTCAGCGGGCTACTGACCTGTTGCAGTGGTTTTAACAATTGCTCACGTTCAATGATAAATTTCATAGCACTAGGAAGACAATGTTCTGATTAAGTTAGAAAAATCCTCTTTGATGTCGTGACTTTCTTCACGCAGTTGCTCGATTTTACGACAAGCATGCAGCACAGTTGTGTGGTCACGTCCACCAAAGGCATCCCCGATTTCAGGCAAGCTGTGGTTGGTTAACTCTTTTGCCAGCGCCATTGCCATTTGCCTTGGACGGGCAACGGAACGGGAGCGCCGTTTGGAAAGTAAATCGGCCACCTTGATTTTATAATACTCAGCGACTGTTTTCTGAATATTATCAATGGTAACCAGTTTTTCTTGCAGTGCTAACAGATCACGTAATGCTTCACGTACAAAATCAATAGTAATCGCTCGGCCAGTAAAATTGGCATTTGCTATTACCCTGTTCAATGCCCCTTCAAGCTCACGGACATTAGAACGCAGACGTTTGGCTATAAAGAAAGCAACTTCGCCTGGTAACTGGATTTCGTTTTCGTCTGCCTTTTTCATCAAAATAGCGACACGGGTTTCGAGTTCCGGTGGTTCAATTGCAACGGTTAGCCCCCAGCCAAAACGGGATTTTAACCGATCTTCTACCCCATTGATCTCTTTTGGGTAGCGATCTGATGTCAGAATAATCTGTTGATTACCTTCCAGTAATGCATTGAATGTGTGGAAGAACTCTTCTTGAGAGCGTTCTTTATTGGCAAAAAACTGAATATCATCGATCAGTAATGCGTCGACAGAGCGGTAATAGCGTTTGAACTCTTCTATTGCATTATTTTGTAATGCCTTGACCATATCCTGAACAAAACGTTCAGAATGCATATAGACCACCTTGGCATTTGCCTTACGTGCCATAATACTGTTACCTACGGCATGTAATAGGTGGGTTTTACCCAAACCCGTACCACCATAAAGAAATAGTGGGTTATAGGCACCGCCGGGATTATCAGCTACCTGTCTTGCAGCAGCACGAGCAAGTTGGTTGGATTTACCTTCAACAAAGTTATCAAAAGTATGTTTTTGGTTAACATTAGAGCGATAAGAGAGCTCTGGTTGCACCGTAGTGTTATCCCAACTGGGGCGTACTGATGTGCTCTGTGGTGCAGGTGTAACTGGCGTATGAGCAACAACCCTTTGTGGTGGGCTATCGTTTTGGGAAACGGGTTTATTGCCAACTTCGAAACGTAATAATGGTACTTCTGCTCCACAGAAGTCATTCAACAATCCATTGATATTGTTGATATACTTCTCTCTTACCCAGTCCAGAACGAACCGATTTGGGGCATAAAGTGCCAGAGTGTTACCACTTAGCTCTGCCTGAAGGGGGCGTATCCACATACTGAATTCTGTGGCAGGTAATTCATCCTGCAATCGGGCAAGACATTGCTGCCAAAGCGAAAGTGACACGGTGGACTCCCCTAAAACAAGGCCAATTAACAATTAAAGAAATCGGAGTGGTTAGCTCATTATATTGGGTACAAAACAACGACTCCTCTAAGGCGAGGAAGGATCAATTGTTATGTGTATGGCGATTTTTAATGTCATCGCTCCCCCATGATCCGAGGATAAGATCCAAATCATGGCTTGGGATCATAGCGCAAAAGACGATATAGATCTTCATTCTTTTACACAGTTTAAGCGCTTTTTATCCACAGGATAAAATTGTGTGTGAAATAAAGGGCTGTAAAGGGGTTGTAGTGGAATTATGGAGGATGCCAAATGCAGATCGAGGATAAGCCGATATTCGAAATAAAATCGGGCCAAGGATCATAACAAAAAACGAAGATCTGCCAGTGATCGTTGCGCTTTGTTCAGTAGTCCGTATAATATTGCACCCTATGTGCGATACCAGAGTTTTTACCGATAATGTTTGGTGAAGGGTCTGGTGTACGCATGGGCCAGAGTGTTGGTAAACATCCAACTCAGTAGAAAAGCCGGCCGACTTTGTGTTATGTAAATTGACTCAGGGCTGTACATTTTATTACAATCCCGCTTCTTTTATATTGATGTTGCGATTGAGGCATCGGTGTCTATTTCTCACTGGCTGCCAACGCATTTACTGAATCAGTAATAATCTTAAGTTAGGTAGAAATCGCTATGAAACGCACTTTCCAACCATCCGTACTGAAGCGTAACCGTTCTCATGGTTTCCGCGCTCGTATGGCTACCAAAAATGGTCGTCAGGTTCTGGCTCGCCGTCGTGCAAAAGGCCGTACTCGTCTGACCGTTTCTAAGTAATAAAGCTAACCATCTAGTGGTTAAGCTCGCTTTTCCGAGGGAGTTACGCTTGTTAACTCCCAAGTATTTCACTTATGTTTTCCAGCAACCCCAACGGGCAAGTTCGCCAGAGATTACTATCCTTGGTCGCCCGAACGAGCTGGGGCATCCCCGTATCGGTCTTACTATAGCCAAGAAAAATGTTAAACGTGCTCATGAGCGTAACCGGATTAAGCGGTTAGCCCGTGAAAGCTTCCGTTTAAACCAACATAACTTGCCTCCTATGGATTTTGTGGTATTGGTTAGGAAAGGCGTTGCTGAGCTTGATAACCGTGCGTTAACGGAGGCGTTGGGTAAATTATGGCGTCGTCACTGTCGTTTGGCTCGCGTTTCCTGATCGCATTAATCCGGGGATATCAGTTGGTAATAAGCCCGCTGTTGGGGCCTCGTTGTCGCTTTAATCCTACATGCTCTCAATATGGCATTGAGGCATTATGTCGATTTGGAGTGATAAAAGGCTGTTGGTTAACGGTGAAACGCGTATTAAAATGCCACCCTTTACATGAAGGTGGTGATGATCCTGTCCCACCGGTAAAAAACAACGATAACAGAGAACACTAACGATGGATTCGCAACGTAATCTTCTTCTCATCGCTTTGCTGTTCGTTTCTTTCTTGGTCTGGCAAGCATGGGAAGCAGATAAAAATCCGCAGCCAACGACAGTACAGGCCACGCAACAAACGGATATGCCGAGCAGTGAGAATCAAGCTGTACCAGGCAGTGGAAAAGGTAAACTTATCACGGTTAAAACTGATGTGCTCTCTTTGACCATCAATACTCGTGGCGGTGATATCGAAGAGGCTGACCTGTTAGCCTATCCTGATACCTTGGGTTCAAACCAGCCATTCAAATTGTTGGAAACAACACCTGCTTTCATTTATCAAGCGCAAAGCGGATTGACGGGGAAAGATGGTCCAGATAATCCGCTGAATAGTGAGCGCCCGCTGTATACCGCAGCACAGGATAGCTATGTATTGGCTGATGGACAGGATGAATTGCGTATCCCGATGAATTTCGTCACTAAAAATGGCATTGTTTACGTCAAAACATTTGTCCTGAAACGTGGTGAATACGCGATTAGTGTGGATTACCATATTCATAACACGACAGAAAAACCGTTACAGATGACCTTCTTTGGTCAGTTGAAACAAAGTGTTGAACTACCCAAGCATCGTGATACAGGCAGCAGTAACTTTGCCCTGCATACTTATCGTGGCGCCGCCTATTCTTCAGATGATACCAAATACAAAAAATACAGCTTTAGCGATATTGAAGGTGAATCTTTATCCGTGACCACCAAAGGTGGCTGGATTGCCATGTTGCAGCAATATTTTGCTACCGCTTGGGTTCCCGCGGTGAATGAAACCAGTACCTTCTACACTGCCGCATTAGGTAAAGAGATGGCGGCGATTGGCTATAAGAGTGCACCAATCTCTGTTGCCGCTAACAGTGAAAAAACGGTCTCTTCTACACTGTGGATTGGTCCGGAAATTCAAGATGAAATGGCCGCTGTAGCACCTCATCTGGATCTGTCTGTAGACTATGGTTGGTTGTGGTTTATCTCTCAGCCATTATTTAAACTGTTGAAGTTCCTGCATGGTTTTATTGGTAACTGGGGCTTCTCCATCATTGTTATCACCTTTATTGTGCGTGGTATCATGTATCCGCTGACCAAAGCACAATACACTTCAATGGCGAAAATGCGTCTGTTACAGCCTAAATTGGCGGCTATGCGCGAGCGGATTGGTGATGATAAACAGCGTATGAGCCAGGAAATGATGGCATTGTACAAAGCAGAGAAAGTGAACCCACTGGGTGGCTGTTTGCCTCTGTTGATTCAAATGCCAATCTTCCTTGCTTTATATTACATGTTGATGGGTTCTGTTGAATTGCGTCATGCGCCATTTGCTGGCTGGATTAATGATCTGTCTGCGCAAGATCCTTATTACATCCTGCCGTTGCTGATGGGTGTGACCATGTTCATCATCCAGAAAATGTCTCCGACAACAATTACTGATCCGATGCAACAGAAGATTATGACCTATATGCCAGTCATATTTACCATATTCTTCTTATGGTTCCCATCAGGTCTGGTTTTGTACTATATCGTCAGTAATTTGGTGACAATTATTCAGCAGCAATTGATTTATCGTGGGCTGGAAAAACGCGGTTTGCATAGTCGCGAGAAAAAGCCAGCGAAATAAAACATATACCCTATGGATTTCAAGATGCATCGCGGCGGCAAGGGAGCGAATCCCCGGGAGCATAGATAACTATGTGACCGGGGTGAGTGAGTGCAGCCAACAAAGAGGCAACTTGAAAGATGGCGGGTATAGCTTCAGCCAGAATACATGCTGGCCGTTGTAACGGGAAAGGCGGTCATTGACCGCCTTAACTATTTGAGTTAAAAGCAATTTGAGCGAAAAAGTCAATAGAGAGATAACCATGAATACCACGGATACGATTGTTGCTCAGGCTACCCCACCAGGGCGAGGAGGGGTTGGCATTTTGCGTGTTTCCGGCCCGAAAGCTGCACAGGTCGCTGAGGTGGTATTAGGTAAATTACCCAAACCCCGTTATGCAGATTATCTGCCATTTCGTGATGTAGATGGTCAGGTACTTGATCAGGGAATTGCTATTTACTTTCCGGGACCCAATTCATTTACCGGAGAAGATGTACTGGAGCTTCAAGGGCATGGTGGGCCGGTTATTCTCGATTTGCTACTTAAACGTATTCTGACTCTGCCAGGTGTGCGAATCGCTAATCCTGGTGAGTTTTCTGAACGCGCTTTTCTTAATGACAAACTGGATTTAGCTCAGGCGGAAGCCATTGCTGACCTGATCGATGCCAGTTCGGAGCAGGCTGCCCGTTCAGCGATGAATTCCTTACAGGGCGCTTTTTCGACTCAAGTTCACCAGATGGTGGAAGCACTTACTCACTTACGAATCTATGTAGAAGCGGCTATTGATTTTCCAGATGAAGAGATTGATTTCCTTTCTGATGGGAAAATCGAGGCCAAATTGGATGAAGTGATGGCTGAGCTTGGGCGTGTACGTGCTCAGGCTCGTCAGGGTAGCCTTTTACGTGAAGGGATGAAAGTTGTTATCGCTGGTCGCCCTAATGCAGGGAAGTCCAGCCTGCTTAATGCATTAGCAGGCCGTGAAGCGGCGATTGTGACGGATATTGCAGGCACAACCCGTGATGTGTTGCGTGAACATATCCATATTGACGGTATGCCGTTGCATATTATTGATACCGCAGGTTTGCGTGAAGCCAGTGACGAAGTTGAGCGTATTGGTATTGAGCGTGCTTGGCAGGAAATTGAGCAGGCTGATCGTGTACTGTTTATGGTAGATAGCACGACAACGAACGCGGTTGAACCTGTGGAAATCTGGCCTGAATTTATGGCTCGTCTGCCTAAATCGCTCCCTATCACAGTCGTTCGTAATAAGACAGATATGACTGATGAAGAGACAAGTATTGCCGAAGTAAGTGGTTACTCGCTGGTTAGACTTTCTGCCCGTAGTGGTGAAGGTATCGATTTATTGCGCGATCATCTGAAAGAAACGATGGGTTTTAGCAGTAATACCGAAGGTGGTTTCTTGGCTCGTCGTCGTCATTTACAAGCATTAAATACCGCGGCGGAGCATTTACAACAGGGCCATGAACAATTGGTGGTTGCTCGTTCAGGTGAATTGCTGGCAGAAGAGCTGCGTCTGGCGCAGCAGGCATTGAGTGAGATCACGGGTGAATTTACTTCCGATGATCTGCTAGGAAGGATTTTTTCGAGTTTTTGTATTGGTAAGTGAAGTGGTCATTTTTAAAGTGTAACGCTTCAAAACCCATTTACTTCGCTTTGATCCGTTTTACCGGAATTCCATCGCGCATTGCAAAGTCGTTTTCCGATTGCTTTTAAAAAATGGCGCTGTTTTAAAAGCGCCAAATACAGTGCGGTATACGCTGTTCCAACAGCCACAACATCTGTTACCGAAACAAGATTGTTTTTAAATGATCGTCTGCCAAATCAAACTCAGGATCTTTACCTGTTAACGCTTTCGTTAGTGGCATAATTTTAGTCCTCACACCCATTCCTCGGTAATCGACATAGCCATAATCACGTAATACTTCCATAACAATGGTATTTCTGGGTGAACGCTGTCCTGCTTTCATTTTTTCTACCGTCATGGAGTTTGGTAAAGAACCTGGGCTAATTACTTCAAGCCGGTCGGAATAACTAGATACCTCAATTCTGTTTTTAACATCGTTCTCTCCCAAGGAAGTAAAGCATTCAGTTAAAGCCGTACTTTTCACGGCGTTGATTAAACGCACTCTTACCACCTTCCAATATTCTGCCGCTAGTTTTTGCACTTCTGGCATATCGATCGCACCCTGCTGTTCTGGCAGGATCAACCCTTTGCTATCTTCCACACTCAGCACGCCAATCCATTCCGCGTCACCAAATACCGGAATATTGGCGTTGTGGGTTGCGAACAAGAACTGTCGGCTTAGCTTGGCTCTGCGCAGCTCAGCAACTATACGCTCAGCAATAAAGGCGTTATCAAGGTTATCCTCCGGCTGATCAAGGATAAGTGGATCTTGGTTGTTCAATAGCAACAGGTGCAAAATCGCCGTACATTGTTGGCCGGTCGATGGTTCCCCAATTGGGCGGAAAACGGCTTCCCGTTCACCGTGAGTTATATTCAGCTCAATCGCCATTGTATCGGGAAGCTGCAACTCTTCTAGCTCAAGCAGTTTACGCTCAGGCAAACGGCTTAACGCTCGTACAACGGAATTAGATATACCGAAATTAGAGGTTAATTCAGCCTCACCTTGGCGAATAGTGGCAGCAAGATTAGCTGGTGTGAACTCACCCTCTAAAACCCACGCTAGTCTTTCTTGCCCAACACCTTCCAAATTGCAATCACTCAGGAAATTCACTAATTCTTGGCGGTTACCTTCAGAATTCAGGCTAAGGAGTACCTTCCGATCCAACTTGCGAGTGAGCCGTTTAACCGACTTCTGCATGGCGCTAGCACGTGCGCTGGTCTGCTGATCTAACTCAAGCAATAGTTTCTTGCGCTGACTATAGAGCTCGTTGAGTTGGGTTTGTCGGTTTTGCAAGGCAGTTTCTTTTGGGCGAATCTGTTCAATTTGTTTGAGTAAGGTTTGATATTCAGCGTCAATCTGCCGACCCGTTTTACCCTGACTTGTAGGTATGTCTTTAAACGCATTTTCAAGTTGTTCTTCTTCCGCTTGTAACCTTTCCGACAGTTGTTGCTGTAGAGGAAGTAAATCACTCGAGGCTTTACTGGAGAGCTCCTCAACCTGGATTAAACATTGAGTTAAAGAGCTCTTTAACATTTCTAAAACTTGACGCTTTTGTTTTAAAAGATCTAAGTGTGGCAATCCTTCTAAGCTGGCATCGCTTAAAAATACCGTATCTGGCAAACTGTCTTTTAAGATGTTGATAGCTTCTTTTACTCGAGCAATTTCTTCATTAACTCTCCCACTCAGTTGTTTTTCCTTTTCCAGCTTTGGAATCACTTTCAACTTTTCATCAATACCCAGCGCTTGGAATTGTTTAGCCTGATCCAATAACTTGGGTAAGCGCTCAACTTCTGCCTCAACATCTGCTTTTTGGCTAAGCGCACGAGTAATGGTTTTACGATTATCCTTTCAGAACAAAGTTTTACTAAGCATAGTATTAATTAGGGAGTAAATACTTTGATCCATACTTACTCCAGAATGCACATAACAAATTGTTTTAATAATATTTTTCACATTTTGTATTGGTAAGTGAATTTGTAGAAGGAGGATGTGGAATTTTTTTACCGGCTATAACAGGTTAAATTACATTTAACGGTTTTAGCGTGTAAAAATTGATTTACCTGTTATACCGTGTAACAATGAGGTTAACTGCTCAAATTGGTTGACCTCAATATGAAAGTGACTAATTCGAAACAACTCAGTACATATTTAAAAGATGTCAGGCTTAATCTTATCGAACAGATTAAAACAGAGTGTCAATCCTCAACAGGGAAACTTGATCCAGTTCCCAATAATTCAGAAAAATTAAAGAAAAAATAGCTAAGTCCGATAAAATATGAAATAAAACTTCAATAAACTATATAATATAGATGGAGTTATAAAATGAAGTATGACCTACGGTTAAAAACATTTGTTGATAATGATTACAGATTAGAAGATCATTTTGATTTTAAAAAACAAATAGAAGATCAAAAATATAACCGTATGCTATTGGAATTGGAGCATCAATTTAAACTAAACCAAGAAGTTATTGCTTTATTAACAGAAGATGAGGCAATAAATTATATAAAAACACTAGATCATAACTTCTATAATAAATGGAAAAATAATGTTAAAACCTTTTATTCTTATGCTGATCCAGTTTCATCATTTGCTGGTAATATAAAAGACTCTTATGGCGTGGCTAAAATAGTAAATGATTTAAGAGGTTTCGGTGTTAAGGCAACGGAGTATGCCGGGAAAGATGGTAAAAAATATATAAAATTGACAGGTTACCCTACCCTAGTGTGAGAGACTATTTAAATTCTACAAGATATCTTGCTAATAATCCACGTATACCCAATGGATTTCAAGATGCATCGCAACGGCAAGGGAGAGAATCCCCGGGAGCATAGCAAACTATGTGACCGGGGTGAGCGAGTGCAGCCAACAAAGAGGCAACTTGAAAGATAGCGGGTATATAGTCTCTTTTGGAGTAGGTACTCTAGGTATTCATGATGGGATTGTTAAAGGTGCTAGATTCGGTATAGTATTCTCAGCAGCATATAGAGCCGTTGAGTTAATACTTAAAGATGATTATGGATTAGCTGATTTGTTTGTGAACTTAACAATAGATGGTGCAAAATTAGCTATTTCAATAGGTATTGCTACGGCTGCTAATACTCTAATAGTTTCTCCACTCTTAGCTGTAGGGGGAAGTCTTATGCTTGTAGCTCTTGGCGTTTTTGCTCTTGGGGTTGGAGTTTCGTTTGCTTTATATTGGTTGGATGATTATTTTAAAATTAGTGAAAGAATAATTAAAAATATAAAAAATAGAAAAAGAAATGTTCTTGTGGTAACACCTACAGCAGATAAATTTTTTAATATGTTAGGTAGATATAGCCGTGGATAATATAAATAAAATAAAAATATACTTAGGTTCGCTATTTTTTTATGGCGGCGTTATTTGTGTTTTTCTCATTAAATGATTATATAGGTTTTTTAGGCGTGATAGTGTTATTCCATTTTCATGGAAGAGTGCGGGATTTATTTGGTTTACTCCTTTGCTTATTCATATTTCTTATGCTTTTTTAAGGATTGCTAAAAATAGAACAAAAAATCTCAATGGTAAAATTGGGGATTATATTTCATGTGTATCAATAGTGGGGTTTATTCTTACTTTATTTGTATCTTTTTATGTTGATGATGAATTAAAGTTGGAGGGGTATGTAACATGTAGTAAATCATCATGGATGGCTAAAAATAAGTATGTTAAGGACATTTCACTTTGTCACTAAGAATATGCTCTTTATGCTTAGTTGTGTCGAATAGCCTGAAGGCTATTCGACACAACTAATGTTAATAATTTCTATCTTCCCATATTCTGTAAGCAGATGTGCCGGCTGTTTAATAAATCTAATAATTTAAGCATATACCCTAACATATAAGTAAAAATTACAATAGTAATATAAATCAAGAAATAGAAATCTAAAATGTTGTTTGTTACTTGTATTAAATTTGAATGTAAAAAAGGTGATTTAAATCACCTTTTTTATTTGGCTGTCTTCTTTTAATTTGAAATGTAAAGAGACAACGAGACAACATTACGACCATCTTTAACTGTATTAACAGATACAATAAGGTTACTTTTTTGGTTTAATTCTTTAATGGCTGGTTTTAAAATAAACTTATTCGAATCTCTAAATTGTAAATATTTATCTTCAATTCCGAACATGGTTCTAAAGCCACTAAAGCTAACAAGTCCGTCCCCTATTTCGACTTTCTGCCAGTAGCGGTGAAGGCATCGATTTATTGCGCGATCATCTGAAAGAAACGATGGGTTTTAGCAGTAATACCGAAGGTGGTTTCTTGGCTCGTCGTCGTTATTTACAAGCATTAAATACCGCAGCGGAACATTTACAATAGGGCCATGAATAATTGGTGGTTGCCCGTTCGGGTGAATTGCTGGCAGAAGAGCTGCGTCTGGCGCAGCAGGCATTGAGTGAGATCTCGGGTGAATTTACTTCCGATGATCTGCCAGGAAGGATTTTTTCGAGTTTTTGTATTGGGAGGTCAGTGGGTAAAAGGCAGAAGTGGAATTTTTTTACCGGTTATAACAGGTAAAATTATATTTACCGGCTATAGCGTGTAAAAATTGATTTACCGGTTATAGCGTGTAACAATGAGGTTAACTGTTCAAATTGGTTGACCTCAAATATGAAAGTGACTAACTCGAAACAACTCAGCGCATATTTAAAAGATATCAGGCTTACTCAAAAACTTTCTCAGGGTAAAGTAGCAAGCAAAGTAGGTATTAGGCAGGATACGGTATCAAGCTTTGAGCAGCACCCAGATTCTACCAAGCTGGAGACCTTCTTTAAGATTATGTCAGCATTGAATTTGGAACTCGATATCCAGCCAAGAAACGTTACTAAGATAGATTCGTTAGTGGAAGATGATTGCACAACATCGGACTCGGTGTGGAAAGAGGAGTGGTAATGGCAGCACTGGATGTCTACATGAACGGTTATCGAGTTGGAGTATTTACCAAAGCCAATACTGGCTCCCACCATTTCAAATATGATGAGTCTTGGCTTAGGTTATCGGGTAGTCGCCCCATTTCACTGTCTATGCCTCTGCGCCATCAAGCTTATCAGGGTGACGAGGTATATAACTTTTTCGATAATCTACTGCCGGATAATCCGGAAGTCAGAAGAAGAATCGTCGCCAGGCACAATGCTGAGTCAACGCAACCTTTTGATCTGCTGGCTAAAGTGGGTCAAGATAGTGTAGGAGCTTTGCAACTGGTACCGCAAGGTACATCCGCTAATGATATCAAGAGGATTGAATATAAGCCCTTATCTGAGATGGAACTAGATAAAGTGCTAACTGGCTACCAAGCTGGCGCGCCATTGGGGATGATCGAAGAAGAGGAAGATTTTCGTATATCCATCGCTGGCGCACAGGAAAAGACAGCGCTTTTAAATATTGATGGAAATTGGTGCTTGCCATTAAATGCCACGCCGACAACACATATCATCAAACTTCCCATCGGTAAAATTGAGAGTCATTCACACTCTATTGATATGTCTGAAAGTGTGGAAAATGAATATCTGTGTATGTTGATTGCAAGGATGTTTGGACTGTCTGTTCCTCACTGCTTAATAATGAAAGTGGGAGAAATAAAAGCATTAGCAGTAGAACGATTTGATCGCAAGTATTCATCTGACAACAGTTGGATAATGCGGCTGCCTCAGGAGGATTTCTGCCAAACCTTGAGCGTGCCTTCGGCGAAAAAGTATGAGAGTCATGGTGGTCCTGGGATTCCCGAGATCATGTCCTACCTCTTGGGTTCGGTTAAAGCCGAGACTGACCGTTATGAATTTATGAAGATCCAGGTATTGTTTTGGCTGTTGGCTGCCACAGACGGCCATGCAAAAAACTTTTCACTGTTTATTGAGGCTGAAGGGCATTATCGGCTAACGCCTTTTTATGACATTCTTTCCATGTACCCTGTATTCGGAGGCAGAGGGCTTCATCCCCGAGATGCCAAATTGGCGATGGGGCTAACTGGGACGAGAGGTAGGAAGTACAATATAGAGCAGATATTCCCAAGACACTTTTTTCAAACAGCCAATGCCGCTGGATTTGATAAGGATTCGATGGCAAGAATTCTTACTGAATATGCTGAGACGGTTGATACAGTTGTCATGAATGTCAGAGGCCAGTTGCCTATAGATTTCCCTGTTCATATCAGTAACTCGATATTGGGAGGGTTACAAGCCAGAGCAAAGCGCCTGAAAATTGGGTGGGATTAACATTCTCATCAACATTATCTACAGCAAGTGCCATATAAATATGGCACCCACTCACATGATGATTTTATAACTTATTTTTTACCTGCAACATCTAGTTGCTGATAAATATAATGTTTATAACTTTCCACCAGCGCTTTATCCTGACAATCATCCAATGCTCCCCGGCAGAGATGACGCATTGTCATATTTGCTCGGTAGAAAGGTGAAGCATCCAGTTTAGCTCTCTCCATAATCATGCTGCCAAGGAATGAAATATCCGTCAGTTCATCAGTCTGAATAGATTCTCCCTGTTGCAAGTTATCCCGCATAGTAAATTGGGTGATATGAGCGGGGTTTGAAAATACGCCATTGTACTGATTTAGGCTGATATTGGGTTGATGATCACCAAAGTAAAGGAAAATAGTGGGCTTTTCCCGTTTAGCAACAAACTCACTGAAATCTTTAATTGCCGGATCAGAAGCTTTGATTTTCTCCATATAGTGACTGAACTTACCCACTGCCTGTGAATTTTTCACATGTCCGGTAAGCCCGTAATCATCAGTGTGATCTTCATCATATGGGCCATGTTCATACATGGTCAGTGAGAAAATAAAGAGTGGCTTATCTGTTTCCTGTGCCAAAATGTCTTTCACATAACCCAACATCTCTTGCGTAGAAATAGTCCACAAATTTTTATCGGGACTGGCGGGATATCCCAATTCCTGTGGCTGAATAATGCGATCAACGCCGAGAGTCTGATAGGCATGACCGGAATGATAAGAAGATTTATTAAATGGCGTCAAAACAACCGTGTAATAGCCATTCTGTTTCATTTCACGGAACAAGCTGTATTTCAGATGATCAACAATAAAATAAAAAACCGCATTCTTACGTGAGCCAAAATCATCCGTATTTAAGCCAGTCAGAGCAGAAAATTCAGATAACCAGGTACCACCACCGAAAGTTTGCACCCGCATTGGGCTTTGTGCGCTGACGCCAGAATCCCGCTGGAACATATAAAGATTAGGTAAGCGGGCATCATCAGGCAGTTGATAGATATGCGGAGTCACGGTGGATTCCTGTAATAACATCACCACGTCAGGTTTAATTACTGACTGCGACACAGGTAGCACGACATTCTTAGCCTGTTGCAGAAAATAATCGGATGATTGTCCAAATTGAGGCGCATGATATTTGGCATCTTTAGCCGACATCACCATATTGGTGACGGTACCACGTCCTTTTGGTAGTGAAGATTCCCACTGCTCTCTGAATGCATTAGCGGTAGCGCTCACTTCCCATGTACAGAACGCCGCCAGAACCAAGCCGACAGTACGCCATTTGAAACCACGGAGGGGAGATGATTTTTTCCAGCTCAGCGTCATGTTAAAAATCAACCAGATAAACATTGCGACAACGCCTAAACCGGCCAGCCAATAGTGGTGTAATGTTTCCTGATTGGCAGGATCAAACATCAAGTTCAGATCGGAGAACATCAACTGCTCTTTGTAGTAATGAACTTTTATCTGATTGAGGAATTTAAAGATAATAAATAGTGTTCCGGTAAAGGCAGCGGAAAACAGTAACCTGGCTGATATAAAAAACATCAAGCCAAATATCACACCAAACACACCGACAGCAATCAGTGCCGGATAAATATCTTCACTTTTTTCAAAAACCAGAATTAAAGTTGCAATAAACAATAATCCCAGATAAACGCCCGATGTTATCTTCTTTTTCATAGCGTATTCAATCCAGTTAATAGAAAGCTAACGGTTGGCAAAAATAGCACAGATCAGTTAAATCGATGAAGCAAGACGGTGATTTTGCTGAAATCATCTATACCCGTTATCTTTCAAGTTGCCTCTTTGTTGGCGGCACTCACTCACCCCGGTCACATCGTTATCTATGCTCCCGGGGATTCGCTCCCTTGCCGTCGCGATGCATCTTGAAATCCATAGGGTATATATTTTAAATAAAAAATCATCAGAATAGCCCATTATCTCTGAGAATATGCGACTCAGCCTGACGACGAGTAAAACCACTGCGATCAAAAAATTCCAATATTTGAATAGCCAATTTACGACCGATACCGAGTTGATCACGAAAATCCGCAGCGGTAATTGCACCATAATCTTGATTAAATCGGCGAATTAGCTCCGCGAATTGTTGAATTCGTTGGCTACAATAATAACGATCAGGAACAATCGCGATAATATGCCCCAATTGAGCGGATTTTTTCAACAAATTGCGGACTGTTGCCTCTTCTTCTTTTAAATCCGCAGCCAGGTCGCGTACCCACCACGGATCATCTGTGAAATAGGGGGCTATTCGTTGCCACAATTTTGCCTGTTCATCACTAAAAGACAAACCGTGTTCAGGAAGATATAACCAACCTCGTAATTGCTTTAGCTGTCCATCACTGAGCAATGCATCTATCAAAGTGTAAACTAGCGCTTCATCCAGCGTTGGCAGCGCCATCCGTTTCAGACGTGCCCTGCCTAAACCCAGTTGATCGACATGTTGCTGGTGATATTCAGCCAAAACGTGTAGTAACTTCTGCTTTGCTAACTTGGCATTGTTCTGTGATAACACCATACCATCGGCAATAATCACATCCTCATCAACGATTAGCTGGTGGAGAGTTGCTTCCGTTAACTGACGCGCCCAAGAAAAGTGGTTGAGAGAAAGTGCGCCTCGTGGCAAATGGAGCGCTAAATTAGCTGCATGATCTGATGTTCTGGCAAGCCGCGTGAGCCAATGCAAAAATTCTGGCTGGCGCTTACCACGACGGGGGGAATTTAGATTTATCACTCGCGCGCCAGCCAATGTTTTTCTGGCACTGATATCTCGCAATATCAGCCGGTCATTCTCAACCAACCACAATGGGCTATCAAGCGCCAATTCAGCCAGCAGAGGCTTATCAGAAAGTTGATTTAGTAATGAAATTCGCCCCGTTATATGGCTGGCAGCATGATGAATATGAATTGGTTGCCAGTTTCGCAAAGGTTCATCAGTTTCTACTTCCACCAATACCTTTTCTACATGCTCAAAGGGTTTGTGGGAAAGTAGCCAATCACCACGGGATACCTGTTCTTTACTCACATCACCAGTAATATTCAGTGCAATACGTTGCCCGGCTTGAGCCGTATCGGTCTGTTGATTCTGAGCATGCAAGCCACGTACTCTGACTTGCTGATCCCGGCCGGTTAGCCAAAGGGTATCTCCCACTCTGACCCGGCCGGCCAATGCCGTTCCCGTGACTACCAGACCCGCTCCTTTTACACTGAAAGCGCGATCTATCGCCAGACGAAAACGCTGATGTAATTTTTCATGCTGCTTATTTTGCTGATGTAACTGCAACAGATGCTGCCTCAAAGGGACAATACTTTCTTCATCCGCCGCAGCCGTTACAAACAGAGGGAACTCGCTCCAACCCTGCATTGCCAGTTGATGTTCAATTTGTTGGCGGATTTCAACTATTCGTTGCGATTCCACTCGATCTGCTTTAGTGAGCGCAACTGTCATGGCCGGGCGGCCAATCAAACGCAGAATAGCTAAATGTTCTCTCGTTTGAGCCATTACCCCATCGTCACAGGCAACCACTAATAAAACATGATCAATACCTCCGATCCCTGCCAACATATTAGCGAGGAATTTCTCATGTCCGGGCACATCGATAAAACCAACCGAAGAGCCATCCGGTTGCGGCCAATAGGCATAACCTAAATCGATGGTCATCCCGCGCTTTTTCTCTTCCGGCAAATGAGCTGTATTAACGCCGGTAATCGCTTGAATAAGTGTGGTTTTACCATGATCAACATGGCCCGCGGTGGCAAAAATCATAATAGTTTTAGAAAATTATTGTATTTCAGAAAATTACAGCAATAGTGCCTGCAATAGCGCTTTTTCATCTTCAAGACAGCGTAAATCCAGCCATAAACGTCCGCCAGAGATACGACCAAGAACGGGTTTCGCTAATCCACGCCAGCACCGGGCCAACCGCTCTAACGAGTTCCCCTGACCATCAACGGCAGCGAAAGTCAAAGCCCAACTTGGCAGACGATCAACCGGCAGCGAACCACTGCCAATCTGTGAATAACATGGTTCATCACGAACAATAAATTGGTCACCGTAATGTGCTTGAAGCTGAGGTAATAGCTGTTGTGCCATATCATGCATTTGTTGTTGTGAACGGGTTAACAAACGTAACGTTGGCAATTGTTGGCAAAGCTGTTCGGGGCGCTGATATAACCGCAATGTAGCTTCTAAAGCGGCCAGCGTCATCTTATCTGCCCGCAAAGCGCGTTTTAGAGGATGACGCTGGATTGCTTCTATCCAGTGTTTCTTGCCTAGAATAATGCCAGCTTGTGGTCCCCCCAGTAATTTATCACCAGAGAAAGTGACCAGATCGATGCCCTGATTCAGGTAATCTTGAGGCATAGGTTCGGCTGGCAATCCATATTGCGCCATATTGATCATGGAACCGCTACCCAGATCAATTGCAGTAGGAATTTGTGAGGTTATTCCCAGAGTGGCCAATTCACGGCCAGACACTTCCGCGGTAAAACCTTCAATATTGTAGTTACTGGCATGCACTTTCATAAGGAGAGCGGTCTCTTCATTAATCGCTTGCCGATAATCTTTCAGATGAGTGCGGTTCGTTGTGCCGACTTCAACTAATCGGCATCCTGCCTGAACCATTACATCAGGAATACGGAATGCGCCACCAATTTCCACTAATTCGCCACGAGAAACCACAACTTGCTTACCGGATGCTATGGTTGCCAGCAATAACAACACCGCCGCTGCATTGTTATTAACAATACAGGCATCTTCCGCCCCGGTTAATTCACACAGTAAATCCGCCAAAGCATGGTCACGGTGTCCACGTCCGGCGTTATTGAGGGAATATTCCAACGTTACAGGTGAACGCATCACTTGTGTTACCGCTTCAATCGCTGATTCTGCCATTAATGCTCGGCCAAGATTGGTATGAATCACCGTACCACTAAGATTAAACACCGGCTTTAAAGCCAAAACTTGTTTCTGTTCCAGTTGCTGACCAAGTGCCAAGGCCCAGTTATCACACCAATCAGGCAGTACCTGATACTGCTTGATATTGATTCTGGCCTGCTCCTGCATTCCTCTTAATGTGGCAGTGACCAACGTCTGTCCATATTGTTCCACGAATGGGGCTATCTGTGGCTCATGCAATAGACGATCAATGGCGGGGAGCAGGCTGTACAACGGGTATGGTTTATGTGTCATGGCAATTCCGTCAACTCACTATTACTCATTTGGGAACAAAAACGGGTTGATGCTACTGCGGACAAAACCTTCCTCTTCCATTTTGGCATCGAGGATCAGTGAAGCTAGATCATCAGCAACAGCTTCAACTTTCGGATCTTTCTCCTGATAGAGAATTTTCAAATAACTACCACAATCGCCGCAACTTTCCGCTTTCACAGCGGTGTGCTCACTATCTAGTGACCAATAATTAAGATCGCGTGTCTGTTCGCAGTTACTGCATTTTACCCGTACCACATGCCATTCACTTTCACACAAACTACAATGCAGATAACGCAACCCGTTGGTTGTGCCAATATGAACGACACTAGAGACCGGCATACTGTTGCAAACCGGGCAAAACTGACGATGTTCACCATATTCTGCCCTCGCTTTTCCTGGGATTTGATTTGCCATTTGTGCCCAATAGAGGGAAAGTGCCGCCCAGATAAAAAGTGCTTTTTCAGGGCTGACTTTACTGAATTCATTTTTCAGCAGAGCATCGGCCATCTGTTCCAGCTCCTGTTCTGGCGCTTTTTCTAGATTATCCAGAGCGGCATTAACATGTTCCGACGCATCTGGCAGTAATTCTGCTATCAGAGAGTGAAGTAATTTTTGCCAGTGTTCAGTACGTTGGAAGGTTTTGCAATCCAGAGGCGGTTTACCTTCAATGACAGATTTTTCTAAGATATCTGCTATCTCCATTTTTAATGGATTATCATGCAACGCTTTTTGCTGAGCTTGGGCAACTTGTGCTGAAAAGTTAAGATAATCAACGAATGGGCTCTCTTTTGCCAATTGTTGCAGGCGTTCTGCTCGACGCTGATAAAGATTTTTCAGATTAGCAAAAAGCAATGGCGGGATATAATCTGCTGTTTTTTCATTGGTGCGATCTTTGCTCAGTTGTTCTTGAGGAACGATGTGAATACTCATTAAGTTCTATCTTCCTGCTATCTGCTTTGGGGCTTTCAGATTAATAATAATCTTAAGCTTGTTTTTAGCGTTCAGCATAGATCAAAAGTGGTTTCTGGGCTACAGAGATAATACTTGAAATTATGTGGTCGGTAATAATCAATATATTCATGAAATGGTTGTCAATATTTTTATAATCATTCATTCTTAGTGTGAATTTGCTGAAATAAAAATATTGTTAAGGCATATCTTTTAATTTAATCTTAAAAACCCCTAAAAAGAGTTAATTGTGATTTTTAACATTTCTTTCTATCATATTTTATATAGTCTGATAGTTAATTACTTACGGCTAAAAAAATATAATTAAAGTGAGTAAGCAATGGTCAAAGATGAATCAAATTTTCATTATCTCATAAGGAAAAGATAGCAAAGTTAATAATTACATTTTGGGCTGAAAGTGTTTCAACTATATATGGTTAGTTATAGTGGTACTATGTTCTATACCCGTCATCTTTCAAGTTGCCTCTTTGTTGGCTGCACTCACTCACCCCGGTCACATAGTTATCTATGTTCCCGGGGATTCGCTCCCTTGCCGCCGCGATGCATCTTGAAATCTATAGGGTATATATAATAACCTCATTTAAAAATACAGAAAGGGTAATTCAATGCTAATCGATCTCATTACGTCATATAGAAAAACCGCTGCAATCTATACTTTTGTTGATGCTGGTTTATCTATTCACTTTAAAAATGGAGACTATGTAGATATTAACAAACTTGCCAGTCAATATGGTATTGATTATTCAAGACTTAATCGACTATGTGATTTCTTAATTGAAATAGGAGTATTGGTTAGCAGCAACCACGGGGTTGCACTTTCTGAGGAATGCAGTGCACTTGCTGATCCTAATAGCGTAGAATTCTTAACAGTAAAATATGAAATCAATTCAGAACATTGGGATTCTTGGTTAATGTATCCAAAATCCTTGCTGGAAAACAATGGCAAATCGGCATTTGAAATGGTGCATGGAAAATCATTCTTTGAGCATTTGGATAGTAATAAGGGATTAAAATCAGATTTTGATGCTTTAATGTCAAAATACACAAATAAAATAATTAAAGAATTGCTTGTTATTTATGATTTTAATAAACATAACAGAATATTAGATCTGGGGGGTGGAGACGGAGAGCTTTTGATCAGAATCAGTAAACAGGTCAAAGGAAAAGATTACGCTGTATTGGACAGATATAATGAAATGCCTATTTCAGAAGGTGTAAATTTCATAAGTGGAGATTTTTTTAAGCCAATTCCGACAGGTTATGATTTATATATTTTAAAAAATGTTCTCCATAATTGGCCTGATAATGATGCTATATCCATTTTGAAGAACTGCCGAGAAGCGATGGATAATAACACAACCCTTCTGATAATAACCTTAATGAAAAAACCACAATCCTTGGTAGTTAAATCTGTGGATATATTAATGGATATGCTATTTTTAGCGAAACAACGTTATTTGTCTGAATTCGAAGATATAGCTAGCCACGCAGGACTTGTTATTCGATCTTATAAAGATTTAGATGAAATATTTTCACTTATAGAATTAGGGGTAAAATAAATTATTAGGGATTTAGGAACATTTCCAAAAGATGATTATATTTATAATTGATCGTTGGGAAATATATATATAAAATGTGGCATCAAAATATTTGATGCCACATTTTATTTTATGTTAATAATTAAATGTATACCCTATGGATTTCAAGATGCATCGAGACGGCAAGGGAGCGAATCCCCGGGAGCATAGCAAACTATGTGACCGGGATGAGCGAGTGCAGCCAACAAAGAGGCAATTTGAAAGATGACGGGTATATAAGTATTAAAATAGAAAGCAAACTTACTCTCTGATAATAAAAACGATTAATAACTATATTAAACGATTCTATTTTATCTTGGAAATTTCTGAGAAGAGTTAATTGTGATCTTTGTCATTTATTTTTGTCGAATTTAATATAGTCTGATAGTTAACAATTCTGTTTAAAAATGCGTTATTAAAGTAAGTTGAACAATGGGAAAATAAGGAGAGTGGAATTTTTATTATCTCACTATGAAAAGGTAACAAAGCTAATAATCACATATTAGTTATCGAAATATCCAATTATTCATTATGGTATTTAATGTACTTTAGATAAAACACTTACTCTATTTATAAGATAAAGACATAAAGGATAACTCAATGCTAGCCGAACTTATTACATCATATAGAAAATCAGCCGCAATCTACGCTTTTGTTGATACCGGCTTATCTATTCACTTCAGAAATGGAGCTTATGTAGATATAGACGAACTTTCCCGTCAATGTGGTATTGATTATTCGCGACTTGATCGATTATGTGATTTCTTAATTGAAATTGGGGTATTGGTTAACCACGGTCATAAAGTCACCCTTTCTGATGAATGCAGTGCACTTGCCGATCCTGAAAGTATGGAGTCATTAATTGTAAAATGGGAACTGAGTCCAGATTGCTGGAACGCTTGGTCAATGTATTCAAGATCTTTACTTGAAAATGATGGAAAGCCGGCATTTGAAATAGAGCATGGAAAATCATTCTTTGAATATTTAGCTAGTAATAAATTACTCAAAGTAAATTTTGATTCTTCAATGTCAAAAATCTCAGATAAAATCATTGAAAAGATACTTGATATTTATGATTTTAGCCAGTACGACAGAATATTAGATGTTGGAGGAGGAGAAGGAAATCTTTTGGTTAAAATGGGCGAAAAGATAAAAGGAAAACATTACGCTGTATTAGATAGATATGATAAGATTCCTGTTTTGGAAAATATAGATTTTATCGATGGGGATTTTTTAAAATCAATTCCATCTGGTTATAATTTATATATTTTAAAGAATATTATTCACGATTGGTCTGATAAAAATGCAATATTAATTTTAGAAAATTGCCGTAAGGCAATGGATAATGGTTCAACTGTTTTATTGATAAGTTATACGAAGAAACCACAATCTAAGGTGTTGATATATTTAGATATGTTAATGGATGTAATATTTTCAGGAAAAGAGCGTTATTTGACGGAATTAGAGCATTTGGTTAACCAGGCAGGATTGGTTATTAAAGATGTTAAAGATATCGATGAATTATCTTCAATTATTCAGCTAGGGGTAAAATAATTTAAATATAATTATATGGATATTGTTTCTCTGAAAATATATATAATAAGTATGTCGTGTAAATATTTGATGACATACTTTTTTATATCAGTAAAATATATGAATATTAAAGTGTAAATAAAAATAATTTAAATAGCATAAATAACAATATTAAATCATTTTATTTGATTTTTAAAACCCCTTAAAAGAGTTAATTGTAATCTTCATCATTTCTTTTTATCATGTTTAATATCGTCTGATAATTAACAATTTCAACCCTAAAAATACATAACCAAAGTAAGTTAACCAATTGGAAAATAAGGAGAATGATATCTTCATATTACCAAGAAAAGATAGTAAAGTTAATGATTTCATTCTGGTTATCAGAATACCTAATAAATCATCAGGTATTTTCTGAATTTTAGATAAAACAATTCATCTTTTTATACCCTATGGATTTCAAGATGCATCGCGACGGCAAGGGAGTGAATCCCCGGGAGCATAGCTAACTATGTGACTGGGGTGAACGAGTGCAGCCAACAAAGAGGCAACTTGAAAGATAACGGGTATATAAGATAAAGATATAAAGGATAACTAATGCTAGCCGAACTTATTACATCATATAGAAAATCAATTGCCATCTATACTTTTGTGGATACAGGTTTGTCTGTTCACTTTAAAAATGGCACTTATATGGATATCAACGAACTTGCCAGCCAATATGGTATTGATTATTCTCGACTTAATCGATTATGTGATTTCTTAATTGAAATCGGGGTATTGGTTAGCAGCAATGATAGAGTTGCACTTTCTGAGGAATGTAGTGTGCTCGCCGATCCTGAGAGTATGGAATCATTAATTGCAAAGTGGGAATTTAACTCAGATCTTTGGAATGCTTGGTTAATGTACCCAAAATCCTTACTTGAAAATAATGGTAAATCGGCATTTGAAATAGCGAATGGAAAACCATTCTTTGAGCATTTGGATAGTAATAAATTGCTCAAGTCAAAATTTGATTCCTTAATGTCAAAAGATTCAGATAAAATGATTGAAAAATTATTTTATATTTATGATTTTAGTCAACACGATAAAATATTAGATGTTGGAGGAGGAGAAGGGAATCTTCTGATAAGAATGAGTGAAAAGGTAAAAGAAAAACATTACGCTGTATTGGACAGATATAATGCACTTCCTGATTACGACAATATAGATTTTATAGATGGAGATTTTTTTAAATCAATTCCGGCAGGTTACGATTTATATATTCTAAAGAATGTTATTCATGATTGGCCTGATAATGACGCAATACTCATTTTAGAAAATTGCCGAAAGGCAATGGGTAATAATGCAACTATTTTATTAATAACCTTAATGAAAAAACCACAGTCTAAAATAATTAAATATTTTGATATATTAATGGATGTATCATCTTTAGGGAAAGAGCGTAACTTAACGGAATTCGAATATTTGGCTAACCAAGCAGGGCTGGTCATTCAAGATGTTAAAGATATCGACGAATCATATTCAATTATCCAACTAGGTGTAAAATAAATTATAGATAATAGTGGAGCTTCACCAAATATAATGATATGGATATTGTATGTCTGATAACTCTATAACAAGTATGGCATTAAAATATTTAATGCCATATTTTTATTCTATATCAATAAGATATTGAAATAGAATTTGGATTTAAATGTTGATAACAAGGGTAGTTTAATAGCTAAAATATCAAAATTAAATTATATTTCCTTATTTGATTTTAAATTATTCTGAAAATATTTAATTGTGATCTTCATCATTTATTTTTATCAAATTTAGTATAGTATAATAATTTGTTTCTAAAAATGGATAATTAAAGCAAGTTAATTGATTGGAAAGTAAGGGGAATAAAATATTTATTATCTCATAGGAAAAAGATAACAAAAATAATAATCACAATTTGGTGAAAATATGTTGTTGAAATACCTAGTTAATCGTCATGGTATTTCCCGAGTTTTATATAAAACACTTCATTTCTTTATTAGATATACCCAATGGATTTCAAGATGCATCGCGACGGCAAGGGAGTGAATCCCTGGGAGCATAGGTAACGATGTGACCGGGGTGAGCGAGTGCAGCCAACAAAGAGGCAACTTGAAAGATAACGGGTATAAAGGATAACGCTATGCTAATCGATCTTATTACATCATGTAGAAAATCAAACGCAATTTATGCTTTTGTTGATATGGGTTTGTCTGTTCACTTTAAAGATGGAGCCTGCGTAAATATCAGCGAACTTTCCCGTCAATATGGTCTTGATCATTCTCGCTTTAGCCGGTTATGTGAATATTTAATCAAAATAGGGGTATTGGTTAGCCGCAATGAGGGAGTTGCACTTTCTGAGGAATGCAGTGCACTTGCCGATCCTGAAAGTATGGAATCATTGATGATAAAGTGCGAAGTTAGCCCAGAATACTGGAACGCTTGGTCAATGTATTCAAAATCCTTATATGAGAATAATAACGAAACGGCATTTGAAATAGCGCATGGAAAACCATTCTTTGAATATTTGGATAATCATGAATTGTTCAGATCAAATTTTGATTCTTTTATGTCAAAAAACTCGGACAAAATAATAGAGAAAATACTTGATATTTATGATTTTAGTCAACATAACAGAATATTAGATGTTGGAGGAGGAGAAGGAAAGCTTTTGGTAAGAATAAATGAAAAAATAAAAGGAAAACATTACGCTGTATTGGACAGATATAATGAAATTCCTGTTTTAGAAGATATTGAATTTATAAACGGAGATTTTTTTAAATCAATTCCATCTGGTTATGATTTATATATTTTAAAGAATATTATCCATAATTGGTCTGATAATAACGCAATACTAATTTTAGAGAATTGCCGAAAAGCTATGGATGATAATGCAACTGTTTTGTTGATAGGCACGGTGAAAAAATTAAAATTAGAAATAATTGACTCTACGGATATATTAATGGATGTACTATTATTAGGAAAAGAGCGTTATTTGAATGAATTAGAAGATTTGGCTCACCAAGCAGGGTTTGTCGTTAAAGATATCAAAGATATAAATGAAAAATATTCAATTATAGAGTTAGGTGTAAAATAAATTACAGATAATTATGGAACTTCACAAAAAATAGTTATATGGATATTGTGTCTCTGAAAACAGGTATAACAAGTATGGCATCAAAATATCTGATGCCATATTTCTAGCTTATATTATTGAATTAAACTTAGTGCCTATCCCAATAGGACTATTGGGATAGGCTGTTAATTAACAATGGGTAGGATATGACTACCTTTCATTGATGATCTTTGAAGAGGAACTCATTGACGTTTTTTTCCTGTTGCTGAAATAGTACGTTTAAAAAATACCTTATAGTTTTTCAGGTTTTATAATTACTTCTTCTATAAATGAATGTAAATAGTAATATATATACTACGTGATTTTTTTATATTTAATTATCAATAATTCTGAGAAGAGATAATTGTGATCTTTGTCATTTCTTTTTATCCAATTTAATATAATCTGGTAGCTTGCTTTTAACAATACGGAAGCAAAGTGAATTGTATCTTTACATGAAAAGGTAACAAAGTTAATAATTACATTTTGTTTTAAATAGGTTGTTGCGATATCCAATCTATCATCATGCTATTTCTTGGATTTTGGATAAAATACTTAATTTTTTCATAATATACAGATATAAAGGATGGCTCAATGCTAACTGAACTGATTGCATCAAATAGAAGATCAGCTGCAATTCATGCTTTTGTTGATACCGGATTATCTACTCACTTTAAAGATGGAGTTTATGTCGATATAAGCGAGCTTTCCCGTAAATCTGGTGTTAATTATGCTCGGTTTAGTCGATTATGTGATTTCTTAGTTGAAATGGGAGTATTGGTTAGTAACGATAATAAATTCAGGCTTTCTGATGAGTGTCATGTTTTTGCCGATCCTGAAAGTTTTGAGTCATTCATGATAAAGCTTGAAATTTGCTCATATTACAGTAACGCTTGGTTAATGTATGGAAAATCCCTATTTGAAGATGATGGCAAATCGGCATTTGAAATGGCACATGGCAAGCCATTCTTTGAATATTTGGATGGTAACAAGTTTCTCAAATCAAATTTTGATGCTTTAATGACAAGACTCTCAAATTTAATCGTTGAGAAGTTACTTGGTATTTATGATTTTAATCAGCACAATAGAATATTAGATGTTGGAGGGGGAGAAGGGAAGCTTTTAGCAAGAATAAGTGAAAAGGTAAAAGGAAAACATTACGCTGTATTGGATAGATATAATGAACTTCCAGTTTCTGATAATATAGATTTTATCAATGGAAATTTTCTAGATTCAATTCCATCGGGTTATGATTTGTATATTTTAAAAAATATTCTCCATAATTGGTCCGATAGTGATTCAATACTTATTTTGGAGAATTTCCGCAAAGCAATGGATAAAAATTCATCTCTATTATTGATAAATATGGTGAAAGAGCCAGAATTTTCTAGATCTTTCGATATATTAATGGATATGTTATTTTTAGGGAAAGAACGTAGTTTTGCTGAATTCGAATATCTGGCTAACCAAGCTGGACTTATCGTTCAAGAGACTAAAGTTATAGATCAATCATATTCACCATATTCATTTATCAAACTACGGATAAAATAAATTGTAGGAACTACAGATTATTCCCAAAGATGATTATATCATATTGTGTTTTTGAGGAGTGGATATATAAAATAAAGCATCAAATTTTTTTGATGCTTTTTTAGATTAAAGAGATATATAGATTAAAATAGAAAGTGAATTTAATTTAAAGATTGATGATAAAATAATAAATTAAATAAAAATATTAAACCTAATATTTAATCATTTTTTGCATTATTCGTACTTAATCAACAATAAGCAGGATATGATTATCCTGCTTTGATGATTATATTCGAAACGCATTAACGTTTCTCTTCTTGTTGTTCCTGTTTCATTACTTCACGATACCAACGTGGGTGATGTTTCTTCGCCCATCCACGGGTTACCCAACCTTCAATCATTGCCCGAAGAGTTCCTTTCACCCAGAATGCCGCATAAGCGTGAATCATAATCGTCAAGATTAAACCAATAGCTGACATTGAATGAATTAGAAGCGCAATTCGAATTATCGGAATAGAGAAGAGATCAGCAAAATAGGGGCGCCAAATAATAACACCACTGACAGCGAGTAATATCAGGAAAATACTGATAGACCAATAAATCCCTTTTTGACCTAAGTTATACTGACCAATATCACCTGCTTCCTCATTTTTTACAATCTTGTGGATGTTTTTTAGCCATATAATGTCATCTTTGTCGATAAAGTTATGTTTAAAATACCTGAAAAACATAAAGATAAATAAAATAAACATCGCTGAACCGACAAATGGATGCAAAATCCGTGACAATTGCGGCGTACCGAAGATATTCATCAGCCAGTTAAAAGAGGGGAAAAAGAATCCTAATCCACTAATGGCGGTAAATAGAAAACAGAGCACCACCGCCCAGTGGTTTACTCGCTCAACCGGTGAGTGGCGGATAATAATATCTTTCCTGCCTTTCATCGCTGCTCCTCCCCATTGGCTGATTTCTGTGAAAGCTCGGTATCACGACGCGCATTTTCCTCGTCTTCTTCCGTTACCCGGTTCGGACCAATTCCCACATAATGGAAGAGGCTGGCAGCGAATGTGGCAGCAAATCCCACCGCGGCCAGCGGTTTCCAGATACCTTTCCAGAAGGTGACGGTCGGGCTAATAGCGGGATTGTCCGGTAGGCCATGATATAGCTGTGGCTTGTTAGCATGGTGCAGTACATACATCACATGGGTACCCCCAACACCATCAGGATCGTACAGACCTGCATTCTCATAACCGCGGCCTTTCAACTCACTCACCCGTTCAGCCGCCAAATCCTTCATGGCTTTTTTACTGCCAAAATGGATTGCGCCGGTCGGACAGGTTTTCACGCAGGCAGGCTCTTGACCAACGTTAACGCGGTCAACACACAGAGTGCACTTATATACCCGGTTATCTTCTTTGTTGATCCGTGGCACATTGAACGGACAACCCGCGATACAGTAGCCACAGCCGATACAGTGTTCTGACTGAAAATCAACAATCCCATTTGCATACTGGATAATCGCCCCTTCGGCTGGACAAGCTTTCAAGCAACCCGGATCAGCACAGTGCATACAACCATCTTTACGAATCAGCCATTCCAGTTTGCCGTTCTCTTCAACTTCTGAGAAGCGCATCACGGTCCATGATTTAGCGGTTAAATCCGCCGGGTTATCATAAACACCAACGTTATAACCGATCTCGTCACGGATATCGTTCCACTCAGAACAGGCCACCTGACAAGCTTTACAACCGATACAGGTTGTCACATCAATCAGTTTTGCAACGCCCTCTTGGTCATCCCGCACCCGTGGTGCAGGAGTAAAAGAATTTGTGGCAGATCGACGAATGATGTCTTGAGTTTGCAATGACATGATTTCTCCCTTACACCTTTTCTATATTAACCAGGAACGCTTTGAACTCAGGCGTTTGTGTGTTCGCATCACCAACAAATGGTGTCAACGTATTGGCAATAAAGCCTTTCTTCGCAGCCCCTTCAAAGCCCCAATGAATCGGAATACCGATAGTATCTACTTCACGACCGTGTACATTCAGGGTACGAATACGTTTGGTGACAACCGCTTTCGCTTTGATGTAACCACGATTAGAGCTAACCTTGACGGTATCACCGTGTTTGATGCCTTTCTTTTCCGCCAGTTTTTCACCGATTTCCACAAACTGTTCAGGTTGGATAATCGAGTTCAACAATGCATGTTTTGTCCAATAGTGGAAATGCTCTGTCAAGCGGTAAGTCGTTCCTACATAAGGGAATTTATCTGCCTTACCCATTGCTTCAAAGTCGCTTTTGAACACTCGGGCTGCCGGGTTGGATACCACATTCGGATGCAACGGATTGGTCCCCAATGGTGTTTCAAAAGGTTCATAGTGTTCAGGGAATGGTCCTTCAGCCATCTTATCAATAGCAAACAGACGCGCCATACCTTCCGGTTGCATGATAAAGGGACCAACATCCGTTTCCGGCGCAGCCACGCTGTAGTCAGCAGTATCGACACCACCCCACTTAATACCATCCCACGTCAGTAACTGACGTTTCGGGTCCCACGGTTTACCCTGCGGATCAGCCGATGCGCGATTGTACAAAATACGACGGTTTAACGGCCATGCCCATGCCCAACCTAGTGTATTACCCAATCCTGATGGATCAGCGTTATCACGACGGGCCATTTGGTTACCTTCCGGCGTCCAGCTTCCAGCAAAGATCCAACAACCACTGGCGGTCGTGCCATCATCACGTAGCTGCGCAAAAGAGGTTAATTGCTGACCTTGTTTCACGATGACGTTGCCATCAATATCAATCAGATCAACTAGTGCCCGGCCATTACTCTCTTGAGCCACCTCTTCTGATGTGGGGCTGTGCGGGTTGAAATAATCCCAAGTCATGTTCAGCACCGGCTCTGGTGATGCACCACCTTCAGCGCGGTACATATCCCGCATACGTTTGAAGATTCCGGAAAGGATCTCGCCATCACCGATGGCTTCTCCCGGCGCATCAGCCCCTTTCCAGTGCCACTGCAACCAGCGACCAGAGTTAACAATTGAACCGTTTTCCTCTGCAAAACAGCAACACGGCAGGCGGAAAACTTCGGTCTGAATTTTGGATGAATCGACTTCGTTAAATTCACCGTGGTTCTGCCAGAAAGTTGAAGTTTCAGTATTAAGTGGATCGATAGTGATCAGGAATTTCAGTTTCGACAGTGCATCAACGACTTTATTTTTATTCGGGAAAGAAGCTACCGGGTTAAAGCCCTGACAAATATAGCCATTCACTTCACCTTTCGACATCATGTCAAAAAATTGCAGAACATCATAACCTTTGTCCCACTTCGGCAGCCAGTTAAAACCCCAGTCGTTATCTTTACGGGCATTATCTCCGTAGAAACTCTTCATCAGACTGATAAAGAATTTTGGGTAGTTACCCCAATAGTTAACTTGACCCGGCCGCATTGGTTTTGGCGTATTTGCTTGGAGATAAGTTTGTAAATCAGCCTGCTTCTCTGAGGGGAGCGTCAGATATCCCGGCAAGCTTTGCGACAATAACCCCAAATCAGTTAATCCCTGAATATTCGAGTGACCACGCAATGCATTAACCCCGCCACCTGCCATCCCCATATTGCCCAACAGTAGCTGGATTATTGCCATAGTCCGGATGTTCTGTGCACCCACTGAGTGTTGAGTCCAACCCAGTGCGTACAGGAAAGAAGCGGTCTTATCCTTAACACAAGTTTCTGCAATATATTCACAGACTTTCAGGAAATCCTCTTTTGGCGTACCGCAAATATTACTGACGACATCGGGCGTGTAACGACTAACATGCTCTTTTAATAAATTCCATACACAACGTGGATGTTTAAGTGAGATATCACGTTGAGCAAAGCCGTTTTCATCCAGTGCATAGTTCCAACTGGTTTTGTCGTATTGACGTTTTTCTGCATCGTAACCACTGAACAGACCATCATCGAACGAGTAATCTTCACGCACGATCAGACTGGCGTTGGTATACTCCTCAACATATTCATGATTAATCTTATCGTTGGTCAGTAGGTATAAAATGACACCTGACAAGAAAGCAATATCAGTACCAGAACGGATTGGAGTATAGAAATCCGCTACAGATGCTGTACGGGTAAAACGCGGATCAATCACAATTAACTTAGCGTTATTATGGATTTTGGCTTCCATTGCCCAACGGAATCCCACGGGATGCGCTTCGGCAGCGTTACCACCCATAACGACGATCAGATTCGCGTTCTTAATATCAACCCAGTGGTTGGTCATCGCACCGCGACCAAATGTTGGAGCAAGACTTGCTACCGTTGGTCCGTGTCAGACACGTGCTTGGTTGTCTACGGCGAGCATGCCGAGAGCGCGACTAAATTTTTGCGACAGATAACCTGTTTCGTTACTGGAAGCAGATGCACACAGCATGCCGGTCGTCAGCCAACGATTGACTGTCACACCCTCTTGATTGGTTTTAATGAAATTGGCGTCACGGTCTGCTTTCATTAACTTAGCGATGCGATCAAATGCCTCATCCCAAGTAATACGTTGCCATTTGTCAGAACCTGCTGCACGATATTCTGGGTATTTCAGACGGCTTTCGCTATGAATAAAATCAACCAAGCCAGCCCCTTTAGGACAGAGTGCACCACGGTTTACCGGGTGATCAGGATCACCTTCAATATGGAAAATAGTTGCTTTCGCATTTTTTGCGCCATCGCCAAGGCTGTACATCAACAGCCCACAGCCGACAGAACAGTATGTACAGGTATTTCGGGTTTCACGTGCACGCAACAATTTATAATTACGTGTTTGTGCAAGGGCTGCGGTTGGTGAAAAGCCCAATGCTGCTACCGTCGTACCTGCCATACTGCCAGCGCAGATCTTAAAGAACTGCCTTCTGCTGACTTGCATGGAAATCTCCTCACTCACATTGTTTTAAACAATACCCATTCCATCATGGGAAAAATTTCAAATGTGTTCTTTCTTATTAAAACCACTTTCCGTAGCGGGATCAGATTTATTGCCTGACAAATAGTATAGACTCTTTTTTCCGTACAATTATTGTGCCGTAACACTATTAGGAATTCATCTAATGTATAACGTAAAACCAGGGAAGTTGTTACCATTTGGTGTGATTGAGGGCGCAAAAAGAACGAACGTGCAACAAAAACACTGTCCTGACATATTAAAAGCTGATTGGATTGCAGAAGAAGTTCCTGTTGCTTTAGTTTATAACGGTATTTCGCATGTTGTGATGATGGCAAGTCCCAAAGATCTCGAATATTTTGCTATTGGGTTTTCACTTTCCGAAGGCATCATTGAATCTCAACACGAGATTCGTGGTATTGATATTATCGCTCATTGTAGCGGTGGAATTGAGTTGCAAATAGAACTTTCTAGCCGCCGTTTTACGGGTTTGAAAGAGCGCAGACGTAATCTGGCGGGACGAACAGGTTGCGGCATCTGCGGAACAGAACAACTTTCTGATATTTTTCGCCCGATCACCCCGTTGCCTTTCACTCAAACCTTTTCATTGAGCCAGCTTGATCATGCTCTCTCTCAACTGACTAGTGTCCAAGATATCGGTGCATTGACAGGTTGCACTCATGCAGCAAGTTGGATCAATTCGGAAGGCAAATTATTGGGCGGATGTGAGGATATAGGTCGGCACGTTGCACTGGACAAGATGCTAGGCATGAAGGCAAAAACAGGCTGGCAGCAAGGCGCTGTTTTGGTATCCAGCCGTGCCAGTTATGAGATGGTACAAAAGTCAGCCATCTGTGGTGTTGAGATTTTATTGGCTGTTTCAGCAGCAACTTCATTGGCGGTAGAAATCGCTGACCGATGTCATTTAACCTTGGTTGGTTTTTGTAAACCCGGAAAAGCGACGATTTATACCCATGCTGAGAGATTAATAAGTTAAATGAGCCAGAAATATGTAGTATCAAGAGTTCCCATATTCCCCCTGTGATTAAGATGAAAAGTTTATTTTCATCTTAAATCAACAGCGATTGCCTCAATAATACTAAATCACGCATGCAAGTTGTGAAACATCCATAGGTTGGGTTCAATGTAATAACCCATTTGTTGTTGTATATCCACTTCTAGCGGTACTAAACCTCCAGGAATAATATACTGCCCACTTTGCGGAAATTTCATTCCTGTCCATTCTTGCCATTTATCGAGCGTGGCATTTATATACATTGAGTGCATAGCCGGTCGAATAATCTTTGCTCCTAGGCGCCAGTGTGTCCGAATCCAAGGATCAAAAGGTTCATTGTTGTCATTCTTCCATCCACAGTATTGTACAAAATCCTGCAATGGGTAATTTTGTTTCAACGTCGGCCTGACAGGAACAACTAGCCCTTCCAGCCCCGCATCAATAGCCGCCAGCTTTAAGCTACCAATAAGTAATGCCGGTAAATTCTTGCCGCGAAATTCAGGAGATATCGTTACCGACAGTGCTGACAACATTTTTGTTACTGCTTTTCCTCGAGCAATCATACCTCTGCGAAAAACTTCATCCCAAGCATTATCCGGCAATTGCTTTAATGAATCGCCTTCCCAAGGGAAAGGCATCGAATTAGCAGTACCAATTAATTTTTGCTCTTTCCCTTGTTGCAAAATAGCAAATTGTTGGAATTGGCTGAAATCTGGCTCGAATAATTCATCCCAGTATCCATCATCCGCTGAAGAATTCAGCATAAATAAAGGCCAGTTATTGTAAAGAAGCGCATCAGCTGCACCTTTCAAATCAGGCCGTTGTTTTGCCGATTGAATAATGATGTGTTTTTTCAAAGTAGGATTTCCTGTAAAGGTAATTTGTAAGATTGATAAATGCTTCATTAATTAATAATTACAGTTATATAGAACAGTAATAATATCTATGGATATATACCCGTTATCTTTCAAGTTGCCTCTTTGTTGGCTGCACTCGCTCACCCCAGTCACATAGTTTGCTATGCTCCCGGGGATTCACTCCCTTGCCGTCGCGATGCATCTTGAAATCCATAGGGTATAAATATTATGTTTAAGTAATCGTCATTAATAACCAATTAAATAAATTTTATATTTATGATTAATTTCTTAACTTAAATTTTTATTTGTTATGATAAACTTGATTTATGGATTAAGAATATAAAATTATAAATTTTTATCTTACACTGATAACATGCCGTTGAAAATACAATAAAATCGATTCACTGTTTGTCCCAATAGGGCTATTTTATTTACCGTTGTTTATCATAAAAGTGTGCTTGGGCAGTAATCAGATAAAAATGTTACTTTTGAACGCATTTCGTATTTAAATACGGCCGGCTGGAAAAGTGCTAATACTTTCATCGATTAAATAACTTCTTATAATTATTGGGACGCTTTACTTTTTCATTCATTTTGGCTCTCATCATGAGGTAAATTTTATGAATTAATCAATTTTTTCCATGAATTTTCATATATCTTGATAATAATGGTTATGTGTCACTATTTCACACAGGGATTGTTATTGCTCTATGACCGATAAATTGGAGATCAATCACGTTGGTATCACATAATTGATACAGGTTAACTTTTATTGAACCCGATTAATGTTAAAGTATAAGTGTTTCTTATATATGTAAATTCGGCAATCATTGCTGCAAGTTTTCATTCCTAAGCGATTTATCTGTTTCTTTTTCAATTTTGATATGACTATGGCTGATATTTAGGCCGGTAAGAGGAGAGCCTGATGGCGGGTTTACTACCGATTACTGTAATTGGTGCGGCGGCGGGAGATATTATTCTTAGTTTACCGAGGCTTCCCCGTAGTGGAGCAGATCAGGAAGCTAAAGAAATTGATCGGCAGATTGGTGGTTCTGGTTTTAATGTTGCTCGGGCTTTGGTTCGCCTACAAATCCCTGTGATTAATGGTATACCGGTTGGTAACGGATGCTGGGGGGAGCAGATCACCAAAGAGATGCAAGACCTTGGGCTTGAGGTCACATTGACCCATTCATCTCTTGATAATGGTTGGTGTTTGGCAATGGTTGAACCGGACGGTGAAAGAAGTTTTGTCTCCGTGAGTGGTTGTGAAGTGGACTGGAGTACGGCAATGCTCTCTTCTATTGTTTTGCCGGAAAGGGGATATATCTACTCTAGTGGTTATGTTATGGCGAGTAAATCGACGGCGATTTTGTGTAATTGGTTACTGGCGTCACCATCCGGGCAAACGTTATTACTGGATTTTGGCCCACGGTTACCAGAAATAGATTCCGCTTTTCTTAATGCATTACCTGCTGACCGGACCATTCTGACACTTAATCGTGATGAAGTTGCTATATTGTGCGGAGAAGGTGATCCTGTCGCCCAAGTTAGCCGTTATTCCAGCGAAAGAAAAATCACTATTATCTGCCGGTTAGGTTCGCAGGGCACATGGATATGTCTGCCTGATAGTGACCCAGAATATGTTGCTGCTTATAAAGTGAAAGTGGTAGATACCATTGGCGCTGGTGATGCCCATAGTAGTGGTATGCTTGCGGGATTATCTCAGGGAATGTTGCTGAGAGATGCTGTTGAACTTGGCAATCGTGTTGCTGCTATTGTCGTCAACCGTTCTGGTGCTGCTGGTGCACCAACAATAAAAGAACTAGAGGAGTTTGTGTTTGAATAATTATTTTCAGACTCTGCGCCTCTTAGGTTTTAAGGGGCGTAGTTAAAATGAGTGCATTACTTCCAGGTTGGAAACGCAAAACGGCTTTATTTTTATCAGCTCAAACAATTTCTTTGCTAGGTTCTTCCATTGTCCAGTTCTCTATCGTTTGGTATATCACCCTGAGTACTTCATCGGGAGAAATGCTGGCTATTTCGGTACTCTGTGCATTTCTTCCTCAGGTGTTGATCTCTTTATTTGCCGGTGTTTGGGCGGATACTTATAGCCGTAAGCTGCTCAGTATTGCCTCTGATGCGTTAATTGCATTAGTAACGCTTGGTTTGGCAATCTCTTTTATGTTCGGATTTAAGAGCATTGAGTTGTTATTTGTCGCACTGATTGTCCGCTCGTTCGGGACGGGCATCCAGATGCCGGCTGTTAATGCTATTATTCCGCAACTTGTGCCGAAAGAGAAATTGCTGCGGGTCAATGGTATTCATACTTCTTTGACTTCACTGATGATGTTGGCATCTCCTGCTATCAGTGGCTTTTTATATTCTCAAACTTCAATGGAAAATATTTTTTTAGTAGACGTAACGACTGCTATTATCGGCATCAGCATTGTTGCGTTTATTCCTATTCCTAAAATTGCTTCTGATTCCATACCGGATAATAAATTTCAGGCAATCTTAGCGGGTTTCCGTTATCTGCAAGAGAATAAATTAATCAGAAATCTTTTGATTTTTTTGATTTGTGTCTGCTTTTTGATTAGTCCGGCTGCATTTTTGACACCTTTATTAGTTAATAGGACATTTGGGGAAGAGCCGTGGCGTTTAGCCATTAATGAAATGACATTTAGTGCTGGCGCGGTTTTAGGTGGATTACTGATTTCTTTCTGGAGTGAATATAAAAATAAAATGCGTATAACGGCGATAGCTTGCGCGTTTTTTGGCATATTTATGATCGCTCTTGGTAATGCCTATTGGTTCCCACTTTATTTAGTACTGAATGTCTTTTTAGGTGTGGTAACACCTTGTTTTAACGCACCGATAACAGCGGTTTTTCAGGAAAGAGTCGAACCTGAGATGATGGGCAGGGTATTTAGTTTAGTTCAGATCGCTTTGTCTTGCTCTCTGCCATTAGGTATGGTGCTGTTTGGCCCAATTGCTGACTATATTAGTATTCAATCTCTTTTAATGATATCTGGTGGATTGATATTACTGACGGGTGCGCTGTTTTTTATGTTTAACGGAGAAGGCAGCCGAGAAAGTAGCAGCGCAGTTTAATCAGGCTTAAGCAACCAGTCGTTCGACTCGTTCTTGTAGACTGGTTGCTCCATTCATGCTGTGTTATTCGCTATGATTTCCGTATGTCGATTCTATCGACATGAAGCCTTTACATGTCGAAATTTTTCGATTTTATCAACATGAATCCTTTACGTGTCGATGTCGTCAACATATACTCGCAACGTGTCGAAAAAAATAGGAAATATAAACATGACATGGCAGCCCGATGCGCCTTTTAATGCTATTCCCTTATTGCCACCAACCATAAAGGTGATGGAGTCCATTGCAGTATTAAAAGCCTGTATACCTGCCAGAGCTGCACTGGCAGAGCTTAAGCAAGCTGGTGAATTGTTGCCTAATCAGGGCTTACTCATTAACTTGTTGCCACTGCTGGAAGCAAAAGACAGCTCAGAAATCGAAAATATTGTTACTACTTCAGACAAACTGTTCCAATATGCACAAGAAGACAGTCTGGCTGATCCTGCAACGAAAGAAGCACTACGCTACCGTACTGCACTTTATGAAGGGTTCATACAATTAACTCGGCGGCCACTATGCACGAATACAGTTATTGAAGTTTGTAGTCGACTAAAAGCTGTTGATATGAATATTCGCAAAGTTTCTGGTACAACGCTGAGTAATCAGGCAACGGGTGAGATTATTTATACGCCGCCAGAAGGAGAATCTCAGATACGTGATTTACTCAGCAATTGGGAGCAATTTCTTCATGCAGAAGATGGAATCGACCCATTAATCAAGATGGCTATTGCTCACTACCAGTTTGAGGCTATTCATCCATTTACTGATGGCAATGGACGTACCGGCCGTATCATTAATATTCTTTATCTTATTGAACAGCAGCTTTTGACATTGCCAATTCTTTATTTAAGTCGCTACATTGTACAACATAAGAGTGATTATTATCGGCTACTTTCCCAAGTTACCGCTGTTGGCAAATGGGAAGAGTGGATTATCTATATGTTAACCGCAGTAGAGCAAACGGCTAAATGGACTACGGATAAAATTGTAGCGGTAAGAGAACTAATTGAACATACCAGTGAGTATATAAAGCAAAGTCTGCCTAAAATTTACAGTCATGAGCTGGTACAGGTGATATTTGAACAACCTTACTGCCGTATTAGTAATTTGGTTGAGTGTGATATTGCTAAACGTCAAACTGCTTCGGTCTATTTAAAACAGTTGGTCGACATTGGGGTATTACAAGAGAAAGTTGTTGGTAAAGAGAAATTATTTATCCATCCAAAGTTGATACGTTTGATGACACAAGACAACAATGGTTTTACGCATTATGTAAGTGGCTGATAGAGGAGGGTTTGTCAGCGGTCTGAAGCCATTATTTACAATGGCTTTATCTGGGTGAGACGATCAGAGATCGCCTGATGAATCTGAATGTTGAATATGATGTTTATATACCCGTTATCTTTCAAGTTGCCTCTTTAGTTGGCTGCATGCGCTCACCCCGGTCACATCGTTAGCTATGCTCCCGGGGATTCACTCCCTTGCCGTCGCGATGCATCTTGAAATCCATAGGGTATATATTGATTTTATTGTTTTTTGTATTCTGTTATGTACGCGTATAAGTACACGGCAAAGTAAGGTAGAGCCTTTTCTAAGTGTTTACATTCACGAGCTTAAGAGAGACCCTGTAGCGTTCTTTTGACCCTAAGCGTAATTTTCACTAAATAAACCTGTCGTTCTAGAATCCAATGGTTTAGGATAAAGCTATACATTGTCAAGGTTAAATTTGAATCGGAGCGTCAGACATTTATGGGAGCATCAATCACTGCAATAAATGTTGCTGCTGCCTTGAGTGTACCTGAGGATAAGGTATTAGAGCTTAGACCAACTTTATTATCTCCAGAGCATTTGGATTTTATTGGCTTAGTGCGCGCTGGTGAGCAACATAAATTTGTGCCTAACGCAGTCGTTTTGCACGATGAGCAGCCATTCATTTATATCATTGATGATCAAAAGACGAGCAGCGTGTCTGAAAGAGAATTGCAAGATTCTATACGTTTTCTGGGCCTTCGGGCTGACGCTCCTTATGCAGCTGTTGTTAGACCCGGTATTGTTCAAGTCTATGCTTTGTCTAACATACGCAATGATCAGCCGCCGTTATTTGAGGTTAACCAGCTAGAACCTGGTATCCTTGCTCGATTGATGACAGGTGATGTTCTAGTTAACTCTAAAAGTGGAGTTAACTTCGGCGCACATGAACTCATGCTCGAATTGCTCAACTCAGTTACAGACCATCTTGTTCACGCCAAAGGCATAGACCCAAGCGAGGTTTTGGCTCTTGTTGGTCGGGCGCTATTTATGCGGTTCCTAGGGGATCGAGGAATTATTCCTGAAGTTAGTCCATTACCAGATGTAGATAAGATTCAGGACTGTTTCAGTACAGCAAAATCTGCATTTGCGGCTTGTCGTTGGTTAGACAAAACTTTCAATGGTGATCTTTTAGAACTCCCAGATAAAGGCTCTATCGAGTATTTCCAGTGTTTAGACTCTCGTACTGCGGTTCTTAATGATCTGACCGCCATTATGCATGGGGATCGGCCACTTGGTAAGGGAGTTTATCAAACTCAGTTTTCTTGGGGGGACTTACATTTTTCTTATTTGCCCGTGGGGTTATTAAGTCAAGTATATGAGGTATTTTCTCACCGTTTCGATAAACGTGCCGCAAAGAGAGATAGTGTCTATTATACACCACACTACATTGCTGAAAACTTAATAAATCATGCTTTTAAGTCGCTTGGAACTGATGCGTATAAGTCGCGCGTTCTTGATCCAGCTTCCGGGGGGGGAGTTTTCCTTTTATCAGCGTTTAGACGCTTAGTTAAGGAGAATTGGCAAGCTACGGGGGTACAACCTAATACGCGTGTTATTCGCAATATTCTCAATAATCAATTAGTTGGTTTTGATATTAACCCTGCTGCAAGACAACTAACAGCATTAGCGATATATTTAACTGCATTAGAACTTGATCCTGAAGCCGAAAAATTAAAAGATTTAGTTTTTACTCCTTTACAGGATGCGGTTCTTATAGCCGCCGAAAAATGGGACAAATATCATCCTGAATTAAATCTTGGTAGCCTTTCACCAGAATCACTTGAATCTTATGAGGGAAAATTTGATTTAGTTATAGGAAATCCACCTTGGACTGCAACTAAAAATTCAATACGTCGTGATGTTCTTAATTCGATAGTTGCTACGCATATGACTGAACGTGGACTGGAAGCGGTACCCAACCCTGATGGTGTACCTGATCTTCCATTTGTTTGGGCATCTACTCGGTTAGCAAAACCTAATGGAATTCTTGCATTCGCACTTCATGGCCGTCTCCTTACGAAAATTTCTTCAATTGGTCATGCGGCTCGTGTTAGCCTTTTTCAAGGGATAGAAGTGAACTATATCCTGAATGGAATGGAACTGCGTAATACTTTTGTATGGCCGAATATGTCGGCACATTTCTGTTTGCTGGTTGCTCGTAATAAACGCGCACATAAAGGGAGCCAATTTCATGCTGTCACACCTGTTGAAGATCCTGCACTGAATCGAGTTGGCCGTATTCGTGTTGACAGCAAAGATGCATGGACATCAGATGTGGCGATGATTGAGAAGACTAGTCATTTATTTAAGACCTTGGCTAAGGGAAATGCTTTAGATATTGAGTTAATAGAACGAATTGAAAATCTATATCCAAAAAGTATTGCAGATTATCTAAAAGATCTAAATATACCTGCTACTCATGGTTATCAAACCAAACAAGTTGACGTCCCCGGAGTTGATTCTGCTTTTCTTTATGGTATGAAAAATATGCCGAAGCCGCAGGATGCCAATTGGTATATCGCCCCAGTTGATACTTTTTCAGATTTTCAATTTCAACGTGTTCATAGATTGCGCGAGCAAGAAAACTATGATGCTCCTTTAGTATTATTGAGAGAGTCGCCTAGTTCTAAAGATAATTGCCCAATGGCAATCCTTACATTTCAAAATGTAGCTTATAATCGTTCTTATATCGGATATAGTTGTAAGAAATCACCTGAGCCAGAATTACTAGCAGTATATTTATCTACTTTGTTTAATAGTCGATTGTTTTTGTATTTCACATTAATGACGAGTAGTAAAATGGGTTGTGAGAGAAGCACTCTACAGAAGGTTGAGGCAGAAATGTTTCCATTTTGCCCGTTGAATGAATTGAGTGAAGAACTTAAAAATCAATTAGTTTTAATTAAGGAAGCGTTCCTTACAAGCAGTGATGATGTTGAGAATTTAGTAGAAACTTTTATTCGAAAACTATATCACCTAAGAGTTGGAGATGTTAACCTTATTAACGATAGGCTTTCTTTAGGCCTGCCATATAAAGCTATTCGCACTAATGCCGTAAAAGCTGTGGATAAAAAGATTATTGAGCGATTCAAGCAGATTTTACAAACGACACTGCTGCCATTTGATATGAGCGATACACCATTATGTATTGAAATATTGGACGTTGGTGTTTTTTCTCCATGGGTTTTTATACGACTTGGCGAACAAGAAAAGAGTGAAATCCCAAGTTCTGAACACCTAATGACTACAATAGGAATGGGAGATTTCTTGGATGCTTCATTAGTTGAAATTCCGTTTAAAGACTCGTTATATTTAGGAATTCTCAATCAACGGCGATATTGGTCAAGTACATCAGCAAGAACATTAGCTCTTGATTTGATTAAACGTGGTCATCCAGTGTTGAATAGGGGATACAAATGACAGGGCTCGTCGGAAATCCTTTACCATACGTGACTACACAAAATGGTTTTCCCGTGCAAGTCCCACCGAATATTATTCGTGTAGTTGCACAAGCTATAAAGTATGTTTGGGCGGAAATTAATGCAAACCCTGCAAAGCATCTTGTCAGTATAAGTCCGGGAGCTCCTGAAGAGGATGTTTATACTGATGCCATTTGTAATCTGCTATTGCAGATGTTAGAAATGGAAATACCGATAGTTCCTGGTTTCTCTGGTGATACTTTCGAAACCGTTTGTCGGGGAGAAAATGTTCCTAATTACAATGGAAAGCTTCTTAATAAGCAGCCAGATCTCATTATACGTCTTTCCAATAATCCTCTTTCGATAACCCGTAGGCTCGTTGGAATTTATATCGAGAGTAAGGTTGTATGTATGGCAAAACCAATGTATCTGTATACAACTGAGGGGATGTCGCGTTTTGTTGGTGGTGACTACGGATGGACTATGCAGGCCGGAATTATGTTGGCTTACCAAAAGCCGAAGTTTCGCGAAATATCATCACTTGAAACACAATTAGCTAAAGAAAAAGAACTTCAAAGTAATGAGTCTAATGGAAAGTATTTAAAGACGTCTAATATATTTACGCCAATAACAGCTGTGAGCACACATAAACGGCAATGGAAATATTTAAATGGCGGTGATCCCGGTGAAATCAGTATTTGGCATATGTGGGACTTAATCGTACCAAAAATGCCATAAGTATTTTGCTGAATTTAAAAAGCATTCAAGCCATTATTGCGGTTATTTATCCATAGTTTCGTTAAAGAGTCCTTTATATTATTCCAGTATTAACCCGTCGGTTAATATGTAAAAATTGCAGTGATTACTTTTTAGGAGTCACTGCAATTTTTATTATTACGGAGTTGGTAGAAGAAGTGTTTTTACAAACTGCAATGCTTGTTGATCTCGTTGCTCAAAGTATCGTGCTGCATGAGAAGATAGCCATACCTCGTTAAAGTATTGGATATGGTTTTGCTTGAACTACACTCCCATCAGGGTAGACATGTTCCTATGTTAGAAAACATGCGCTTTAGTGATACGTGATGAGACATTATGATAAAAGAACAGCCCGATTTTACGGGCTGTTTGAGAGGGTTCTACTAATGGTGAGACAATGTGAGATCGTCTGAAATATCACTCAATATTCTGAATCTGCTCCCTCATCTGCTCGATTAGCACCTTCAATTCAATGGCGGAGTTAGTGATATCGGTGTTGATAGATTTGGAGGCAAGTGTATTAGATTCGCGGTTGAATTCCTGCATCATAAAATCCAGGCGGCGGCCGACCGCTTCTTTTTTCTTTAGAATATTACGGGTTTCTTTGACGTGGGCATCGAGGCGATCCAACTCTTCTGCCACATCAAGACGTTGGGCCAGTAAAACTAACTCTTGCTCAAGACGGTTATTTTCGAGCTGTACTTGTGCTTCTTCTAATTTGGTTTGCAGGCGTTCCCGCTGCCATTGCATGATTTCAGGCATTTGTTGGCGAACTTTACTGACTTCTTCGGTCACCACGTCCAAACGTTGTTCAATCATAATTTTGAGTGCATTGCCTTCGGCTTCACGGCTTTGAATAAAGGCATCCAGTGCTGTATCCAGTTCTTGCAACAATTGAGTGCTGATAGCATCTAAGTCTTGCTCTTCTGCTGCCATAACGCCAGGCCAACGCAGAATATCAACAGGATCGATTTCACCTTCGTTGCTCTGTTGTTTGACCCAGTTCGCCGCATTGACTAGCTGTTTTGCTAAGGTTTCATTCAGGATAAGTTCGCCTTGAGAGCGTGAGTCCAGTTCAAAACGTAAGTTACACTCAACTTTTCCGCGAGTCAGACGGGAACGAATTCGTTCACGGATCACCGGTTCCAAGCTTCTGAATTGTTCTGGTAGGCGGATATAAGTTTCTAAATAACGCTGATTAACGGAGCGCAGTTCCCAAGCCGCATTTCCCCATTCACTTTTGATATCTCGCCGTGCAAAAGCAGTCATACTACGGATCATGATTCGTTCCCAATTTAAACAAAAGATTAAGAGATTATAACGCTCGTTGTAGATGCAGGATAGGAATTAGCCCTGTTAGGCCGTATAATGCGCCCCCAATAATGATTTAACAACGGAGATAACACTATGCGCCCAACAGGAAGAGCGGCAGAACAAGTGCGTCCTATCACTATAACCCGTCATTATACTAAGCACGCGGAAGGTTCGGTTCTAGTAGAGTTTGGGGATACTAAAGTGTTATGTAATGCCTCCGTTGAAGAAGGAGTTCCTCGTTTCTTGAAAGGTCAGGGGCAGGGCTGGGTGACGGCTGAATATGGCATGTTACCGCGTTCTACTCATACCCGAAATGCCCGTGAAGCAGCTAAAGGCAAACAGGGCGGCCGTACGATGGAAATCCAGCGTTTAATTGCCCGTTCGCTACGCGCCGCTGTTGATCTGAAAAAACTGGGTGAATACACCATTACACTGGATTGTGATGTTATTCAGGCTGATGGCGGTACCCGTACAGCTTCTATTACTGGTGCTTGTGTCGCGCTAGCTGATGCGTTGAATAAAATGGTTGAAGCAGGCAAGCTGAAAGAGAGTCCTCTGAAATCAATGGTTGCCGCGGTCTCTGTTGGCATTGTGGATGGTGAAGGTCGTTGTGATCTGGAATATGTGGAAGATTCCGCCGCTGAAACTGATATGAACGTCGTGATGATGGAAGATGGCCGGATGATTGAAGTGCAAGGCACTGCGGAAGGCGAACCATTTAGTCATGATGAGTTGTTATCCTTATTGGCCCTTGCCAAGGGAGGATTAGAGGATATTTTTGACGCGCAGAGAAATGCATTAAAATAATAAATTGATCAGGCGACGTGATAGTCGCCTTTTTTATGCCTGTTGTATGGCGATAACTATGACTCAAAAAGAGGAGAGACACCAATGAAAGCCTATCAGCGCGAATTTATCGAGCTTGCGCTAAAAAAACAGGTACTGAAATTTGGGGAATTTACCCTGAAATCAGGACGTAAAAGCCCGTATTTTTTTAATGCCGGGCTGTTTAATACTGGGCGTGATTTGGCGTTAATCGGGCGTTTTTATGCAGCAGCATTGTTGGATAGCGGTATTCAGTGCGATTTGTTATTCGGACCTGCTTACAAGGGTATTCCAATTGCAACGACAACGGCGGTGGCACTGGCAGATCATCATAATATTGATATGCCATATTGTTTTAACCGTAAGGAAGCTAAAGATCATGGCGAAGGCGGTACTTTGGTTGGTAGCCCACTTAAAGGCAATGTTGTTCTGGTTGATGATGTTATTACCGCAGGTACAGCTATCCGTGAATCGATGGAGATTATCAAGCAACATAGTGCGACGCTTGCCGGAGTGATGATTTGTCTTGATCGTCAGGAACGTGGGAACGGTGAAATCTCGGCAATTCAGGAAGTTGAAAGGGATTATGGTTGCAAAGTGTCTTCTATTATTACCTTGAATGATTTGATTAATTATTTGAGTGGTCAGCCAGAGATGAAAGCTCATCTGGATGCAGTAAAAGCCTATCGTGTGCAGTACGGTATCTGATAGATAAGCTTCAAAAAAAGCCCTCGCCCAATAACGGGCGGGGTGAGTAGTAGAATAACTTATTGTAGCTGAGCCAGTAATAATGGCCAGCGTGCTTCAAATTCTTGGGTTGGACGATAGTGGAACTCAGAGCGTACAAAACGTGAAAGCATCCCTTCACAAAATGCGAGTAACTGAGAAGCTAATAACGACTCATCATAACTGAAACCTTGTCCATCACGTAATTTTTTCTCTTTTAAAACTTGACGGATCTGTACTTCAATTCGTTCAAATAATTGATTTATGCGCCCTTGCAGCCGGTTTTGTTCAAACATCAGGGCATGACCTGTCATGATGCGGGTCAGACCTGGGTTTTTTTCTGAAAAACCCAAAATCAGGATCAATATCAGGCGAATACGAGTTATGGTATCTTTTTCATCTTGCAGAATCAGGTTAATCCGTGAAATTAATGAATCTTCAATGAACTCTATCAAGCTGTCAAACATCCGGGTTTTACTAGGAAAATGCCGGTATAGGGCAGCTTCGGAAACGCCTACGTTGGCGGCTAGTTTAGCGGTAGTGATTCGATGGCTACCATCACTGGATTGCAACATATGCGCCAGCGCCTGCAAGATCTCCTCGCGTCTGTTTCTTTTCTTTGTATTTTCGTTTTCTGCCATGTCAGACAAGACCTTTGTTAAGAACAGCAAAACAAATAAATCAGTAATTCTTTGCTCAATGGCATTTTGAGCAAAGAATATGATAATGGGTTAAATGGTATTAGGTTTTACAGAGATTTATTGGCGACCGGAATGACCAAAACCACCGCCGCCTCTTTCGCTGGCTTCAAAATCTTCTACCAGATTAAATTGAGCCTGAACGACGGGTACAAAAACCATCTGAGCGATACGTTCGCCTGGTTGGATAGTGAAAGCTTTATCACCACGATTCCAGACGGAAACCATTAGCTGACCTTGGTAATCAGAATCGATCAAACCCACCAGATTACCCAGAACGACACCATGTTTATGTCCAAGGCCTGAACGGGGCAGAATAACGGCTGCCAGTTGTTCATCACCAATATGAATAGCAAGCCCGGTTGGAAGCAGTTCTGTTTGGCCTGGAGCTAGTTCTATCGCGTTGTCAAGGCAAGCGCGTAAATCTAAACCTGCGGAGCCTGGCGTGGCGTAAGTTGGCAAAGGAAATTCCTTCCCGATACGTGGGTCAAGAATTTTAACGTCGATTTTTTTCATCATAGCGTCTGACTATCTCGTCTAATAAATGGTGGCTAAGTAATAACTTATTACTATGAGGTAAGCGGATTTCTCCCTCATGCCAGAATAAATGTAATGCATTAGTATCACTGTTAAAGCCGTGGCCAGTTAGGGATACATCATTTGCACAAATCAGATCCAAATGTTTTTGGTTCAGTTTTTTTCGTGCGTATTCTTCCACATTCTGGGTTTCAGCCGCAAATCCAACCACAAAAGGGCGGTTTTCTTGTATTGCTGCTACATTGGCAACAATATCCGGGTTTTTGATCAGGGTAAAAGTGATCTCATCACCCTGTTTTTTAATTTTTTCTGAGGCAATCTGTTTAGCGCGATAGTCTGCAACCGCAGCACAACCAATGAAGATATTCTGTGAACCCGCTATTGCCTGTACTTGTTCGTTCATTTCCAGAGCGCTGGTGACGTCGATTCGTTTGACTCCCGGGGGTGTCGGTAAATTAACGGGGCCAGTGATCAGGGTGACTTCTGCACCACGTGTTGCCGCAGCTTGGGCGATAGCAAACCCCATTTTGCCGGAGCTGTGATTACTGATAAAGCGGACGGGATCCAGCGCTTCACGGGTTGGTCCGGCGGTAATAGCAAGTTTTAGGTGAACTAAATCTTGGCTTGCTTGAAAATGTTGTTCAGCGAGTTCGACAATCTCCGTAGGATTTAGCATCCTGCCGGGACCAACGTCACCACAAGCTTGGCTGCCGTTATCCGGTCCCCACAGGAGAACGCCCCGTTCTTCAAGGCGCTTGAGATTATGTTGTGTTACCTGAGCTAGAAACATTTGTTGATTCATTGCGGGTACGGCGGCAATTGGGGCTGGGGAGGCCAAACAGACCGTTGTTACGAGATCATTTGCCATACCGACTACTAGGCGCGCCAGTAAATCAGCGGTAGCAGGGGCGAGAATAATCAGATCAGCCCATTTACCAAGTTCAATATGCCCCATAGCAGCTTCTGCTGCCGGATCTAACAAGTCATCGGAAACGGGATAACCAGAAACCGCCTGCAACGTCATTGGTGTAATAAACGCTTCTGCTGCTGGTGTCATCACTACACGTACTTGAGCGCCGCGATCACGCAGGCGGCGTACTAGCTCGGGCGTTTTGTAAGCGGCTATTCCTCCGCTGATACCGAGCACAATCTGTTTGCCGGAAAGTCCTGCCATCATGATTGTCCGAATATTAAGTTGCAAGGGCCAAGATTTTATCACAAGAGATTACAGAGTTGAGCAGAGTCTGAACTTTGATTGTAAAAAAGGATAAATTTGCGAGCGGCTACGCAGCTCCTGAATATGATATTCGCCCTGATGTTTAAGGCATGGAATACTGTTTGTATCAGGTGAAATAGGGCAGGGAGATGAATATATGGAAGTTGATATCGCTGAAAATACAGGAGAAATATATTCAAATTTAGCTCCCAGAGAAAAATTGTTGGCTTATGGCTCGGTTTCTCTGACAGATGCTGAGTTACTGGCTATTTTTTTACGTACCGGAACCAGAGGATTGCCTGTTTTACGAATGGCTGAATTTCTACTAAAAGAATTTGGGTCTCTGTACCATTTACTCTCTGCTGACTATGACACTTTTTGTGCTCATAAAGGGATGGGATTAGCCAAATATGCACAATTACAGGCTATTGCAGAATTGGCAAAGCGTTTTTTTTCCAGCCAGTTCGTACATGAAGATATTATGAGTAGTCCAAGTGTGACTCAAGAGTATTTGCAAAACCTATTATCAGGGCGTGATAGGGAAATATTTGTTGTGTTGTTTCTCAATAATCAAAATAGAGTCATCTGTCATGAGGAAATGTTTAAAGGCACAATCAATAAAGTTGAAGTTCATCCTCGTGAAATTGTCCGATCGGCGATAAAGGTGAATGCTTCATCCATTATTTTGGCCCATAATCATCCATCAGGTCATGCGGAGCCAAGTTTGGCAGATAAGATTGTTACAGATAAAGTGATTGATGCCTGTAATTTGGTTGGTGTAAAAGTGCTGGATCATCTGGTTATTGGCCGGCAATGTTGTGTTTCATTTGCTGAGCGAGGATGGATTTAGCTAACTTTTTCAAGATCCTTATGGATCTTTGGTTGTGCGGGACTTGAGCGTCAGCGATTGAGGGCGTATACTACGCCACCTTTGAGGATCTTTGGTTTGGCGAGAAGAGCCTATCTCAGCACATTTTCTGAGTAAATGTGAGTCTTTTCAGTGGAATTTGCTGAGATGGGCTCCTAAGCCTGACGAGGCGGCCATACCCAATACAAAGCTCGAGCTGATTTGATTTTTGGAGAATAGACATGTCCCGAGTCTGCCAAGTTACTGGCAAACGCCCGATGAGTGGTAACAACCGCTCTCATGCATTGAATGCGACTAAGCGTCGTTTTCTGCCTAACCTGCATTCCCACCGTTTCTGGGTTGAGTCCGAGAAGCGTTTTGTGACTCTGCGTGTATCTGTTAAAGGTATGCGTGTGATTGATAAGAAGGGTATCGATGCAGTTTTGGCTGAGCTTCGTACCCGCGGTGAGAAGTACTAAGGAGCTGAAAAATGGCTAAAGGTATTCGCGATAAAATTAAGCTAGTTTCTTCGGCTGGTACTGGTCACTTCTATACCACTACGAAGAACAAGCGTACTATGCCTGAGAAACTGGAAATGAAAAAATTTGATCCAGTTGTTCGTCAGCATGTTATGTATAAAGAAGCCAAGATTAAATAATTTTGGTTGATTTGATAAAAACCCGGCCTAGGCCGGGTTTTTTGTTGTCTGAAGAGTTTTAACAGATATTCACTGATTCTTCTCTACATTTCATATATACCCTATTGATTTCAAGATGCATCGCGACGGCAAGGGAGTGAATCCCCGGGAGCATAGGTAACTATGTGACCGGGGTGAGCGAGTGCAGCCAACAAAGAGGCAACTTGAAAGATGACGGGTATATATCCTGTTATTCGTAGACGTAAGATACTGTTTCGCTATACTAACGCCTTCCGGTAGGCTGGATATGAAACCGAAATGACTAAAGAAAAATTAAATATTTTACATACAGAATCATCTTGTGGTTGGGGTGGTCAGGAGATCCGAATCCTGACGGAATCCCAAGGAATGATAAAACGTGGACACAAGGTGGTTATTGTCTGTTGTCCTAGTTCTAATATCTACCGTGAAGCAAAATCTTATGGTGTGCCGGCCGTAGCCCTGCCGATTGAAAAAAAGCGGCTGTCCTGCTTTCTTGCTATGCGTCGTTGGTTGAAAAAAGAAGGCCGTCAATTTGACGTTATTAATACACATAGCTCGACGGATGCATGGTTGGTTGCTGTGGCTTGTGCAACGTTAAGGCATATGCCGCCAATGGTTAGAACCAGGCATGTTTCTACTCATGTTTCTAATTCAATATCAACTCGTTGGTTGTATCTGAAAGCGTGCCGGCATATTGCGACTACAGGTGAGAAACTACGCCAACATCTGCATGCCAATAATCGTTATCCATTACAGCATATGACATCAGTGCCTACCGGCATCGATTTAGATCGTTTCCGACCGGAAGATAAGAAAGTTTGCCGTCAACGGATTGGGATTCAAGATAGACCGACATTAGGTGTTGTTGCGACCATGAGAACCTGGAAAGGGCATCGCTATCTGTTGGAAAGCTGGAAAGTTCTGCACCAGAAATATCCTGATTGGCAACTGTTGTTTGTTGGTGATGGTCCACAACGTAAATCATTGGAACCTTTAGTAAAGCGAGAAGGTTTGTCAAACAGTGTCATTTTTTTAGGTAACCGTCAGGATGTTCCTGATTGTTTGAATGCGATGGATTTATTTGCATTACCTTCTTTTGGTAATGAAGGCGTGCCACAAGGCATTATGCAAGCAATGGCGTGTGGGATACCTGTTGTATCAACCTCCGTTGGTGCAATTACCGAAGCGGTAGTTGATGGTGAAACGGGTTATATCGTGGAACCCAGAAATACAGAGTTATTGACGAAAAGTTTAGAGTTGTTGATTCATAATAATGAATTGCGTTTGCAATTCAGTCATTCTTCATTAGAGCGTGCAATGGCTTTATTTGGCATGGATAATATGTTGGATAAAATGGAAAATATCTTTTTTCACAGCATTAAAGGTAAAAAACGTTAACATTATTTAGGATTTATTCTGGTCCTTATTCTTTGGCTTATGGTTTTAGGTAATGTTCAACTTATTGATATTAAATTACTTTAAAGTTGATTATTAGTTAAATCACCTTGTTGTGGTCAATCGTATACAAAATGGTTTTTTTGTATATTTTGTTGAATCTTATGGCAGATTAATTAGATAATTGTCTTATGCAGATCAAGAATATTCTGGTCATTGTTATAGCACGTTTCGGTGATACCTTACTGGTAACGCCGGTGATCCGTGCTTTAAAGCAGAAATGGCCTGGTGCGAATATTGATGTTATGGCTCATAAAAGGACTAAACAGATCCTTGAAAATACAAGTGATATCAATAAATTGACTGCTTTTTCGAAAGGTAAGGCAAAATGGTGTGGTTGGTTTACCCGTAAACATTATGATCTGGCTTTAGTATATAGTGACGATAAACCTTTATTGCAGTATGCGAAACGTAAATCACGCTTAACGGTTTCATTTTCAGATAAGTCCGCGTTGCGATCTGATTGGCTGGCTGTGGAAAAGCCAAAGGTGTTGATGCCAGCTCAACAGGAACGGGCCATGCTTGCTAGCGCGGTAGATGTTGAGGTCAATGACTGGCGGTTGAATTATTGTGTGAGTGAAAAGGAGTTACACTTTGCTGATGGTTTTATACGGCAATATCATTTAGAGAACAAGCTCCTGATTGGTTTTCAGTTACAAAGTTTCCCGGCAAAAGCTTATCGTGATTGGCCGATTGAACATTTTTACCAATTAGCGCAACACATTTGTAGCCGTTATCCCCAGTCACATATTATGTTATTAGGCAGTGTTGACGGTAAAATTGCTGCACAGTCACTGGCAAAAAGGTTAGGGGCTGAAAAGTGTACTTCATTGGTTGGTAGACTGACAATGCGACAGAATGCAGCAATAATGAGTCAACTTGATTTGTACATTGGTGTTGATACAGGGCCGACACACTTAGCCGGCGCGATGGTTGCTATGTATCATAGTTTCCACCCAGGCCGCTTTTTGGCACCTCAACAGCATTCGCATTTGGTGGTTATTGAACATCCGGTTCACTATATGCAAGCCACACGCAAAGACTCGATGTCTGCAATATCTGTTGAACAAGTCTGGCAGGCAACGCAAAAGTTACTAGAAACTAAGTTGTCAGGAAGAAAAGATGAAAATAGGTTTGGTTGATGTCACGGTAACTATGTCTTACGGTGGTATTCAGACGGCAGTCTGGGAACTTGCGAAAGCGTTGGCTGATGCCGGTCATGAGATCCATATTTTTGGTGGAAAGGGTGATGTTCAACCAGAACTCAATGGGAGAGCAATCCAGGTTCACACTTTTCCATTTATTCCCAGGGAGAAAGTCATTAACATTGGTCGACGTTTTCAACGTATTATTGAACGTTACTCATTTGCTCGCCATGCTCGCGATACAGTTGTTACTGAGGATTTTGACTGGGTTATTCTGACTAAGCCATTTGATTTTTTCTGGCCTCGAATGATGCCAAAAGAGAGCCGTACTAAATTTTGCTATATGAGCGGCGGCACCAGTTTTTTCAAGGGTGACAGAAAGCTGAGTAAGCGAATTTCAGCTTGGGTGGCATGCAGCCATTTTAATGCCTGGCAGATTCAGCACCATTTTAAACAATTCCCGAAGGTGATTTACAATGGTGTTGATATTAATAAATTCAGGCCGATAGACTCTTCTGTCAGAACTCGTCTTGGGATCAGTGATAAAACATTTTTGCTGACCTTTGCCGGCAGGTTGGTTGGCTGGAAAGGCATGCATGTTGCTATTGATGCAATGGCTCAGCTACAGGATAAAGATGTTAAATTGCTGATCATCGGGTCAGGTGAAGATCTGAAACGCTTAGAAAAGCGGGTTGCGCTATTACGGCTGGAAAAACAGATAATTTTCCATCCACCGGTAGGACATGATCAGTTGCCTGAATATTATGCTGCTGGTGATGCCGGGATTTTCCCCAGTATTGGTGATGAAGCGTTTGGTATCACAATTGCGGAAGCGATGGCGTGTGGCAGACCGGTGATTGCTAGTTATATTGGAGGCATACCTGAAGTTGTCGGTAACGAAAATAATTCGGGTATTTTAGTCACGCCAGGCGATGCTTCAGCAATTGCCGATGCGGTTAATTTTTTATTGTCTCAACCAGACAGGGGGCAGAAAATGGGAAAAGCAGCTCGTCAACGGATTGAAACAATGTATACCTGGGAGCATTCGGCAAATCGTTTACTGAAAGCGATAAATAATGAAGATTGCTTATATTGATCCCTACCCGGTTCCTGATTATCGGGTAGCATCATTGCAAATTTTGCAGAATGTTGATGCGTTTGCTCGCCAGGGAGCCTGCGTATATCTGGTTACGCCTGAAGGTAAAAATACCGCAGAAGAGATCTTGGGGCGCCCATTATCACCATCAGTTAGACTGATATCTTTACGCAATATCCGGCGTAAATGGTATTTTCCATTCAATACCCAAAAAATGTTCTATTTCCAGGTTTCCCATTGGTTGAAGAGAAATGGGGTAGATGCCGTTTTTACCCGTAATCTGAAAATGGCAAAGTATTTATTGTGTGAACATCCAGAAATTCCGCTATTTTTTGAAAGTCATGAGATTTTTGCCCAATCATTTAAAGAATCGCATGATTTAAGTGAAAATAAAAATCAGCGTAAATATCAGAAGCTGAGAGAAATTGAACACTTTGTTTATCGTCAGTCCAGGATTATTTTCGTTCTGACGTCGTTACTCAGTGATGATATTATTAGTGAATATAATGTCAGCACGCTAATAGTTATTGCGCCAGATGGTGTGGACATGTTGGCAGTCGAGTCGATGTCATTAGATAAACGTGTATCAGGCGACGGTGAATTACCAACTCAGATCCTTTATTTGGGCAGCTTGCATCGTTGGAAAGGTGTTCCAACGGCGATCAAAGCGATGGCTTACCTTGAGAATGCAGTATTGAATATTGCTGGTGGTGAACCAGGGCAAATTCAGCAATTGCGGCAGATTGCTCAGCAAATGGGGGTTGGCGATAAAATCAATTTTCTTGGGTTTATTCAACCTAAATTACGTTTTCAGATAATTGCAGATAATGATATTTGTCTGTTGCCATTAACTAAAACCAGCATTGGCAGTCGCTATACTTCGCCACTAAAATTATTTGAATATATGGCGATGGATAAGCCTGTGGTTATCTCTGATTTTCTTTCTATTCGTGATGTGGCTGATGAAAATGCGGTCAGTTTTGCTGACAGTGAGAATGCAGAAAGTTTTGCTCAACAGATTCAGTTACTGAGGGATAATCCAGAAAAAGTTAAGTCACAAGTTAGTTATGCAAAAATGTTGGTGATAGAGCGTTTTAATTGGGAGCAGAGAGCAAAGCTTATTATGCAGACAATATCAAAGGATATTTCTGCATAATAATCGGTTTGATAATATAGCTGAGATATCTGGTTAATCGTTTTTCTGCTGATATAGAGCAATCATCAGGCCGAATAGAATACCTATTTCATTGATATAGGTATTTTCAAAGGCTCCTCGGACAATAAACAATCCGATAAATCCCGTCAGTAGAATAATACTGGCCTGCTTTATTACACCATTGTTACGGCTAATAATATGGCTACTTGTGTACAGCGCTGAGAAGGTCATCAGTAAAGTGGTAATCAAACCAATGATTCCACCGGCAAACCAGAGTGCCAGAAAGATATTGTGGGGGCCGATGGATGTGCGATATATCCAGTCTGGATAGTCAGCAACTCGTTCATTGTAGACCTTATGATAGACTTTATTGCCATAACCGTAGCCTTTAATCGGGTTCTCTAGAATCAACTCAAAAGCAGTCCCTTGTGTGCCATTTTTATAACGATGGCTGCTATCAGTTTGAGTAAGTTTCCAAAATAATAATTGAGTATTTTCATTAGTTATTATCGTAGTGTGAGAAAGCACAACTGAAAAACTAAGGATTAAACTCGCTATTATGGTCAGCTTCCATTCCCGATTAATGATGATGATAAAAGCAGTGATGACGGCAATGGCGACCCAAGCGCCACGAGCTAAGGTACCTAATAACAAAAACAGACTGATAGCGGAAGCAACAGCCAGTATCAGCCAACTCACTAAGGTATGTTTCTTCCACAATGCCCAAGTACAAAGTAAGACCGGAAAATAGAAAATAAAACCGTAAGAAAATTCTCGGTGGTTGAAGTTAGTAAAAGGCATTTCACCTTTATTGTAGTTAATAATGTATTTGCCAATATCAGTTAGGCATATTGCTAGCATACCAATGGCAAATGAGTACAGAATCATCTTGGCAATACTTTCTTTATTTTCTTTGTACAGTACCACAGGAAAAGTAAAACTGAACAATAATAGCCCATTTAAGATAGGTTTATTCATCTCTTGAAAACTCAATGCAGGATTGACGGAAATTGCTACTGAATAGAACATTGCTACGATGAATAATAGAATGGATAGAAACAGTGAATTACGCATGGAGCGCATCACTTGACGAAAATCTGTCACTAGGTAGGTTAGTGCTGTAATGCCAATAAGCACGATAACCAGATTTTTATATCTCGTTATATCAGGTAGATAAACAAGGGCTATATAAATCCCAATGATGGATAAATTCCATAATGACCTTTTATCATTACTTTTAATATTAAACATATTCATCAGTCTGCTTTCATTTCTGTTGAGTTTAGTTGGAAATAATACATGAAAAGATTATCTTAATCTGCTCAGATGCAATAGAGTTTAAGCAATATACATAGTTAGGAGTTATCACCATGCCAGAACTACCAGAAGTAGAAACCAGCCGGAGGGGAATAGAGCCACATCTGGTAGGGAATGTGATCCAGTATGCGGTAGTCAGGAATGGTCGGTTACGTTGGCCGGTGGCGGAAGAAATTATGAAGTTGAGTGACCAGCTTGTGCTTAGCATTCAACGCCGGGCCAAATATTTGCTGATTGAACTGGCAAGTGGTTGGATTATTGTCCATTTGGGGATGTCGGGCAGCTTGCGTATCTTGCCAGAGGAACGCCCTGCGGAGAAACACGATCATGTGGATCTAGTGATGGCAGATGGTAAGGTTTTGCGTTATACCGATCCCAGACGATTTGGTGCGTGGTTATGGAGTGATGATCTTGAGCGGTGCTCGGTATTGGCTCATTTAGGGCCTGAGCCACTTTCTGATGATTTTAATGGTTCTTATCTCTACACCCGATCAAGTAATAAAAAAACCTTGATTAAACCCTGGCTAATGGATAACAAACTGGTTGTTGGCGTTGGTAATATCTATGCAAATGAAGCGTTGTTTACTGCCCATATTCAGCCAGATCGTCCCGCGCATACTTTAACTGAGCGTGAAGCTAATTTACTGGCGGAAACGATTAAGACGGTTCTACAACGCTCTATTGAGCGGGGTGGTACGACACTCAGAGATTTCCTGCAATCTGATGGTAAACCGGGCTATTTTGCTCAGGAATTGTTTGTTTATGGCAGAGCAGGAGAACCATGCCGAATTTGTGGTGAAAAAATAGAGAGTATTAAGCTTGGGCAGCGCGGTACTTTCTTTTGCCGTCACTGTCAGTATTAGTTGATATCGGATAGTTAGGAGGCGTTGCATAGGGAATATTCTACTTTGTGCCGCCTCCAGTGAACGGAGTAAATTACTTGCCCAGTTTTTTTAGCATGGCTTGGGCGACAGGTTCTGGCAGGAATGATGAGATATCGCCATCGTGGAGAGCGACATCTTTAATCAAGGATGAAGAGATAAACGAGAGATTTTGTGATGGCAGCAGAAAAACGCTCTCTAATTCTGGCATAAAGTGGCGGTTCATATTGGCAAGCTGCCATTCATACTCAAAATCAGATACTGAACGAAGGCCACGGATAAGGATATTGGCTTGCTGTTTTTTGGCGAAATTAGCCATCAATTCACAAAAACCTACCACCTCTACATTATCCAAATGTGAGGTCACCTCTTTTGCCAGGGTAATGCGCTCATCCAGAGTAAACATAGGATTCTTTCTGGCACTGTTGGCAATAGCAAATAGAACATGGTCAAACATATCTGCGGCGCGGGTGACGATATCGATATGACCGTAGGTAACAGGATCAAATGTTCCGGGATAAATGGCTTTGGTTTTCATCAATTTTTACCCTTTTGTTGTCTCTTTTCCCACAATGCGACGTACTTATTAAACGTATATTGAGCATTGACAATAGCCAATACTAACCCTTGTTTACCATCAAGAAAGCCAGCTCGCAACAGCCAGGTTTTAAAAAAAGCCCCAAAAGTGTGACTGAAAATTGAGAAATAACCGCACTGTTTACCTTGTTCATAGCGCTGTTCTGCCCAGGCTTTAGCATAATTTAGCTGTTTTCTCTGAAATTCCATCAAATCACGGCAAGTAAGATGAAGTAAATCCCCTTGCAAAATAACGACTGGAGCGCCATGAGTTTCAAGGGATTCATGAACTTGATTATCATTGTATTGATAACGATCACGGGCGTAGAGACGAATGACCCTATCTGGGTACCAGCCGCTGTGTTTCATAAAGCGGCCAAGGAACAAGTTACGGCGGGCACAACTGTAGACTTTATTGTTATCAATATGTGCCAGAGTCTGTTCTATGGATGCTCTGAGTTCTGATGTTACGCGTTCATCAGTATCGATCATAAAAATATAATCGCCAGAAGCGTATTGCTGAGCTAGCTGACGCTGACGACCAAATCCCGGCCAGTGAGTATTGGAGAATACTTTTGCACCCATTGCCTGTGCTATCTGGCAGGTATCGTCTGAACTACCAGAATCGAGTACGATGATTTCATCAGCCCAACGGACTGAGGTCAGACAATCTGCTATCAGATCCGCTGAATTCTTAGCGATCATGACAACGGAAAGACGTTTTTTGTCATTCATTCAGTGGCTCCGAGGTGGGAGATAGGGTTCCAGCAGTTTAAGTAGACGTTGAAGAGCCCCCTGATTTTCATGCAGTACTTCTGCTGCGTGGCGACCATAATACAGACGATAATCTTCGTCAGTCAGTAAACTATTGATCTCGGTGAATAAAGAGTGGCTGTCCGTAACGGTAATCAGACCATTAGCCTGATTCAGCTTGGTGCAGATATCCTTAAAGTTAAAGGTATGAGGACCCATCAGCACCGGAATAGCATGGGCTGCCGCTTCTAGCGGGTTGTGGCCGCCACGCTCAACCAGGCTGCCACCAACAAAAGCCAGATCGGCAATACCATAGAGCAGCATCAGTTCTCCCATCGTATTGCCGATAACTACCTGAATATTGGCGTCAGGGATTTTATCAGAACTGCGAAGAATATAGCTGAGTCCGGCTTTCTTTGTTAATTCTTCAGCTTTAATAAAACGTTCAGGGTGGCGTGGTACTAGGATCAGCAGCAGGCTTGGACATTGTTTCAGTAACTTGCAATGAGCATCTAGAATAATACTCTCTTCTCCATCATGGGTGCTGGTGGCTATCCAGACAGGACGGCGAGCAGCCCATTGGCGCCGTAATGTCACTGCTTTGGCTGCCAATTCAGGTGTTACTGAGATATCGAATTTCAAACTGCCAGTGATAGTCAGTTGAGAGCGTTTTAGACCCAGCTCAACAAAACGTTCACCATCTTCCGGATTCTGAGCGGCAATTAAGGTAATGCTGCGCAAAATTGTTTTTATGAAATTCCCTACTTTTTGATATCCCTCAGCGGAACGTGCAGACAAACGGGCATTAGCAATGACCAGAGGAATGTTACGTTGGTGAAGTTGGAAAATCAGATTAGGCCAAAGTTCTGTTTCCATAATAATGACTAACTTTGGATTAACTTGATTGAGAAAGCGCTCCATAGAACCGGGGAGATCGTATGGCAAATAGACGTGATGAACATCATTTCCCAGAGCAGAAAGCACTCTTTCTGAACCCGTTGGCGTCATCGTTGTCACGGTAATCGGTAAAAAAGGATAGTGATGGCGCAAGGCTCTGACTAAAGGGATGGCGGCCAACGTTTCACCAACGGAAACAGAATGGAGCAGGATGCCTCCAGCGGCAACTTTACCGGCACAGAAACCGTAGCGTTCACCCCAGCGCTGACGGTAAGCAGGGGCTTGGCGGCTGCGGAGCAATAAACGCAACCAAATCAGAGGTTGGATAAGGTAGAGAAGTACCTGATATAAACGCAGTAACATTCTATCAAATTCACTTATATAAATTAGTGTCAATAGTATCACATTGCTTCAAAGAAAGTATGAAAATGCGTATGGCTTCTAGGATCTGAACAGAATTGGAGAGGTAAATTAGGATTTTTGCGTAAGATCGTGCTTCTATTATATGTGAAGGTAGAGTGGATTTTTTGCAGCTTCTGCACATGGTTGCGGCAGTTTTCTCTTTTATCTGTATCTTTATACTGGGAATGCAATGAGTAAATTACACACTCAATTTGACCGTATTCTAATAATAAAGTTACGACATCATGGTGATGTATTATTAATTACACCGGTTATTAATACCCTTAAGGATAATTATCCAGCGGTGGAAATTGATGTTTTACTCTACAAAGAAACCGAACCAATATTGGCTGATTTTTCTGCTGTGGCTAATCTATTTTCTATAGATAGACAATGGAAGAAACAGGGAATTAAAACACATTTGGGTCATGAATGGAGATTGCTTAAACGATTAAGGCATCGTCAATACGACCTGGTTATTAATCTTACTGATCAATGGTATAGTGCATTTTTGACCCGATTTACTGGCGCAAAAGTGCGTATTGGGTTTGATTTAGCAAAACGACGCAGCCTATTTTGGAAAAAATGTTTCACAAATCTTGTGCTGACAGAGCATAGTCAGTTTTTGCATATTGTTGAGCAAAATTTGTCAGCTCTTTCGCTGTTAAATCTTCCGTTAATCAACACTACAGTGACGATGAGTTACCGCCAGCAGGATAAAGAGGCTGTTTTGATGCTTCTTGATAAGCATGGTGTAGATCAAAAATATATTGTTGTGCAGCCAACATCCCGCTGGTTTTTTAAATGTTGGGATGAAAAAAAGATGAGCGAAACGATTAATGCATTGCAGTCTGATGGTTGGGCAATCGTTGTTACCTCCGGGCCAGATCGTAAGGAGGAAGAGATGGTAGAGAAGATTTTATCAAATTGCCCAAAAGAGAGAGTGATTTCTTTTGCCGGCCAATTAACTTTGCCTCAACTTGCAGCGCTGATTGATGGGGCCAATTTATTCATCGGGATGGATTCTGTTGCTATGCATATGGCAGCTGCGTTAAAAACACCGGGTATCGCTTTATTTGGGCCATCAAAGTTAGTATTCTGGCGTCCGTGGGAAGCGAAAGGTGAAGTTATTTGGGCTGGTGATTATGGTGATTTACCTGATCCTGATGATGTTGATACTAAAACGGATATACGTTATCTGAATGTCATTCCCAGTGAGATGGTTATTGCTGCCGCCCGGAGAAATTTATTATGAAATTAGTACGTCTTGCGATTGTTCGGCAGAAATATCGTCCGGATGGTGGTGCAGAACGTTTTGTCTCCCGTGCCTTAGAGGCTTTAGGGAATGAAAATTTGGAGCTTAACGTTATTACGCGTTCCTGGCAGGGAGACGTTAATCCTGATTGGCATGTTCATTTAGCAAATCCTCATAAATGGGGGCGCATCAGCCGTGAGAGAGGATTTGCCAAAGCTGCCAAAACAATATGGGAACAAGAGCAATTTGATCTTGTTCAAAGTCATGAACGCATTGCCGGTTGTGATATTTATCGTGCGGGTGACGGTGTTCATCAGCGCTGGCTACAGCAGCGTGCGCGTGTTTTATCTCCTTGGCGGAGCAAATTACTTTTTACGAGTCGTTACCATCGTTATGTGATGGATGCTGAGCAAAAGATGTATTCTGCACCGGAATTAAAAATGGTTATTTGTAACTCGGAAATGGTAAAAAGGGAGGTCATGACGGATTTTGGGCTTTCTGAGGAAAAAATATCGGTTATTTATAATTCGATAGACAATAAACAATTTTTCCCGGCAACGGAATCTCAGAGAACACAATTAAGGAAAGAGCATAACCTTCCCTTGCAGGCTAAATGTTTAATTTATGTTGGTTCGGGGTTTGAGCGAAAGGGATTAAAAGCCGCGATTCAGGCAGTGAGTGCAACTGATGCTTATTTAATAGTTGTGGGGCAGGATAAAGAAGAGAAGAAATATAAGCAGTTAGCTAATTCACTGGGGTGTAATGAGCGCATTAGGTTTATGGGAGTCCAGAAAAGGACATTGCCTTTTTATCAGCTTGCAGATGGTTTGTTGCTACCGACCTTATATGATCCGTTTCCAAATGTGATACTGGAGGCAATGGCTTGCGGGCTTCCGGTAATAACCAGTACGACATGTGGTGGTGCTGAATTTATTACCTCTGGGAATAACGGGTTTGTATGTGATGCTTTGGCTGTTTCAGATATTACGGAAGCTATTCAGAATACGCCTTCGGATCATTTGAATAATAAAATGTCAGAATTAGCGAGAACAGGAATACTCTGTTATACACCGGAACATTTATCACAACAGCTCATTGGATTATACGAAAAGGTGCTCTCATCATCATGAAAGGACATATATTATTTATCATTGATGGATTACCTGGCGGCGGTGCGGAAAATGTCACTATCCGGCTTTGTGATGGCCTGCAACAGAGAGGATATGATGTTACGCTGCTCTCTTTGGCAGAGAAATGTGAATATTCAGTACCGAGTGGTATTGAACTGATCATTGATGTTGATGGATACAGAGGGCCTTTTAGAAGACAGACTGAGATTTGCCGTAGGGCTAAATCTATGGATAAGGTTTTAGAAAAAGTTTTTCTTCGCAAGGGAATCCCTACGCTGATTGTCTCAAACTTGCATAAAACTGATCGTATTGTCGTGCAATCAAAAGTGTTAGCGGGGTTAAATGTATGGTTTTGTATTCATGGTGTATTTTCAAACTCATATCTTGGTAATAAGACGGGATTATCTCGCTGGATCAAGAAACAAAAAATCAAGTGGACATATAATAACCGGAATTTAATTTGTGTATCTGATGCTGTAGGGAAAGATTTAAAGAATAATTTGTTACTTACGCCTAATGAAATGGTGACGATTTATAACCCTTTCAACATCCCAGATATTAAAGAAAAATCTCTGCAAAATAACCTATATTCGGATGAAACCTATTTATTACATGTTGGTAGATTTCACCGGGTTAAGCGGCATGATCGTTTATTAGAAGCGTTTGCAAAAGCAGATATTCCATGTAAATTATTGATTGTTGGCCACGGAGATGAGGCTATTACTCAACAGATAAAGCAGAAGATTGTGGATTTAAACTTACAGTCTAAAGTTATTTTAACGGGATTCCTTGAAAATCCATTACCTGTTATCCGTGGAGCTAAAGCGGTTGTTTTGAGTTCTGACAGTGAAGGATTAGGGAATGTGTTAATTGAATCGTTGATTTGTGATACCCCCATTGTCAGCACGATGTGCCCAGGTGGCGTTAATGAAATTATGGTTGGTGAGTTGGAAAAATATAAATCAGAACTGACAGTTGATTCGTTTGCAGAAAAAATGAAGTTTGTCTATTATGAACCGCCTGTAATTACCAAGGATATGTATAAGAAGTTTGATTTAGATATTATTTTGGCAAAATATTTATCCTTAATGAAGAAGTAAGAATGGTTATATGTACTTTTCAAGTTTGGTTATTAGGATAAGTTAATGGATAAAAAAAGTTCCAGAAATTAAGAGAACTTAATAGAAGAAAAAACAATTTCCCGAAAGTTCTAACATTTCATAGCGTTTTTTTATTGATAAGATTAGATACGAAATATAGGATTTAATGAGATATAGAACTGCTATATATATGATAAGATAATTGCACTATTTCATAGATCTGCGTACTATAAAACCATCATTTTATTCTATTGTGGGCATATTCTGATGACTCGACCTGCATTTATTATCACTATTGATACTGAGGGTGATGACCTGTGGCAAAATCACGGTCAGATCTCGACAAAAAATACTCATTATTTACCAAGATTTCAGCGCTTATGTGAACGTTTTGGTTTTAAGCCAGTTTGGTTGACGAACTATGAAATGGCAATGGATGATTTATATATTGAATTTGCTAAAGATGTTATTGCCAGAGGACAGGGGGAAATTGGTATGCATTTACATGCCTGGAATAATCCACCACTTGTTCCTCTTACCGACGATGACATGCATTATAAACCTTATCTGATTGAATTTCCAAAAGAACAAGTTAGAGCCAAAATTGATCTGATGACTAAGTTATTGGAAGAAAAACTACAGATTAAAATATTAAGCCATCGGGCAGGTCGTTGGGCATTTAATGAATATTATGCTGAATTGCTGGTGGAATATGGTTATCAAGTCGATTGTTCAGTAACACCACGGGTTAATTGGCGTTTCACCAAAGGCGATCCTAATGGCAACGGTGGAACTGATTATCGTCACTTTCCATCTTATGCCTATTTTGTGGATTTGCAGAATATTGCTAAAGAAGGTGACTCTTCTTTGCTGGAAGTTCCTATGAGTATTCAATATAAGCACTCTGCGCTGATGAATTTCCTTAAACAGAAATATGATAGCTTACGAGGGAAACAGCGTTCTCCATCTGTTAACTGGTTAAGACCAAAAGGAGGCAATTTGGAACAAATGAAAAAAGTTGTCCAACAGACATTAGCAGAAGGCAGTGATTATATTGAATTTATGTTGCATTCATCTGAATTTATGCCTGGTGGTAGCCCGACATTTAAAAATGAAGAACAGATTGAATTACTTTATCAAGATCTGGAGGCACTCTTTAACTACTTACAGCCACAGGTTCGAGGAATGACATTGGCTGAATATTATCAATTTAAGAAGTCATCACGATTAATAAAATAGAGATTCACTTATACCCTATGGATTTCAAGATGCATCGCGACGGCAAGGGAACGAATCCCCGGGAGCATAGATAACGATGTGACCGGGGTGAGTGCAGCCAACAAAGAGGCAACTTGAAAGATGACGGGTATAATTTTGGGCAGATAATACTGCCCAAATTGGGTGAAATAGGCGTCTGCCAGAAACGCCTCAGATTTAATAATTAACCTCAGCTTCGTTTAAAAATAGCGATATCACAATCCCGTAAATTCAAGCTCGGTTTTTTAGGTTGGAATGTATAAGCAATTAGGCCAGCGACGATTTCCAATAAAAAA